>JAAYZP010000178.1 GCA_012514785.1 Propionibacterium sp.
TCGAGCACGGCACGCACCGCGCCACCGGCGATCACACCGGTACCGGGGCTGGCCGGGCGCAGCATGACCACGCCGGCGGCCTTCTCGCCCTGGACGGCGTGCGGGATGGTCTTCTGGATCATCGGCACGCGGAAGAAGTGCTTCTTGGCCTCCTCCACGCCCTTGGCGATCGCGGCCGGCACCTCCTTCGCCTTGCCGTAGCCGACGCCGACCATGCCTTCGCCGTCGCCGACGACGACCAGCGCGGTGAAGCTGAAGCGCCTACCACCCTGGACCACCTTGGCGACGCGGTTGATCGCAACTACGCGCTCGAGATACTGGTTCTTGTCATCACGTCCCTGGCCACGACGATCGTCACGGCCACGACGCTCACCACCGCCGCGGCGGTCGCCGCGCTGCTGGGTTTCACTCATCGTTTCCCTCTTTCGTCGGGTCAGAAGGCCAGGCCGCCCTCACGGGCGGCATCGGCCAGGGCCGCGAGGCGGCCGGTGTACTTGTTGCCAGCACGGTCGAAGACGACCGTGTCGATGCCCGCGGCCTTGGCGCGCTCCGCGAGGAGCGTGCCGACCTTGGCGGCCTTCTCGGACTTGTTCGCCTCGAGGTTGCGCAGATCGGCTTCCATCGTCGAGGCGGACACGAGGGTGCGGCCCTCGACGTCGTTGATCACCTGCACATACAGGTGCCGCGGGGAGCGCGTCACCACGAGGCGCGGACGCTCCACGGTGCCGTTGATCCGCTTGCGGGCACGCAGCTGACGCCGCGACCGCGCCGCCGACTTGCGTGCCAGCGACTTCTTGGACTTGAGCTTCAGAGCCATTACTTACCAGCCTTTCCGGCCTTGCGGCGGACGTGCTCGCCGGCGTAACGCACACCCTTGCCCTTGTACGGCTCGGGCTTGCGCAGCTTGCGGATGCTCGCGGCGGTCTCCCCCACGAGCTGCTTGTCGACGCCCTGCACCGCGAAGCGGGTCTGGGACTCGACGGTGAACGTGATGCCCTCCGGCGCGTCGACCACGACGGGGTGCGAGAAGCCGAGCGAGAACTCGAGCTGCTTCGGGCCCTTCGCGATCACACGGTAACCAACACCCTGGATCTCGAGCTTCTTCTCGTAACCCTCGGTGACGCCGACGATCATGTTGTGGATGAGCGTGCGCGTCAGCCCGTGCAGTGCACGCGACTCACGCTCCTCGTCGAGGCGCGTGACCTCGACGTGGCCGTCGGTCTCCGCGAGCGCCATCGGCTCCGCGGCGGTGAACGTGAGCTCACCCTTCGGGCCCTTGACGTCGATGCTGCGGCCGTCGATGGCCACCTTCACACCCGACGGGATCGGGATGGGCTGCCTGCCAATTCGCGACATATTCCTATTCTCCCGTCACCACACGTAGGCGAGCACTTCGCCGCCCACGGATTTCATGGTTGCCTGGCGGTCGGTCAGCAGGCCCTGCGACGTCGAGATGATCGCGACGCCGAGGCCCCCGAGGACCTTCGGCAGCTGGGTGGCCTTCGCGTAGACGCGGAGCCCCGGCTTGCTGATGCGGCGCAGCCCGGCGATCGAACGCTCGCGCGAGTCGCCGTACTTGAGCGTGAGCTTCAGCACCTTGCCGACCTGGCCTTCGACCTCGGTCAGTTCGTAGTCGGCGATGTAGCCCTCCGACTTCAGGATCTCGGCGATCCCGACCTTGATCTTGGACGACGGCATGGTCGCCGTCTCCAAGTACGCCGAGTTGGCGTTGCGCAGACGCGTGAGCATGTCTGCGATGGGGTCAGTCATTGTCATGACTTCTGCCTCTTTCTCGCGCTGGTTTCCTGTGCCGGACCTGTCGCGTCAAA
>JAAYZP010000179.1 GCA_012514785.1 Propionibacterium sp.
GAGGCCCGGATTCCCAGCGCAACAGGTCGCCGAGCGTGGCCGGCCAGAGCGGCTCCGGCAGCTGTCGGACGCTGAACCACCGGTGCCCCAGCAACCGTTGCTGCTCCGAGGCCGTGAGCCCCACCGGGGACGGGTCGAAGCGTTCGACGTCGACGCTGTAGAAGGTCTCGTGCTGCACCAGGATCCGGTCGGAGTAGCCGTGCCTGACTAGCCGTTCCGCCACGGGGCCGCGCAGGTCGTGCGCGTCGACGTCGAGCCCCGTCTCCTCCCAGAGCTCGCGTCGGGCGGCCTGCGACGTCGTCTCCCCCGCGTCGATGCCGCCGCCGGGCGTGACCCACCAGCGTGACCCGGGCACGCCTGGGTCCGTGTCCTGCTGCAGGAGGATCTCGTCGGCCGCGACGACGAGCACCCGCGCTGCGCTTCGGCGCTTAGTGCGCCGCGGCAAGTCGTCTCCGCTCGTGCGCGATCTCGTCGTCGATGAGCGAGCGCCAGCTGTGAACGAGGTCGGCGTCGACGTAAGCCTTGTACGACCCGCCGGGACGCGCGCGGGAACCGACGTGGAAGGCGTGAATCCCGGCGCGGACGAGCCACGGGACGTGTTCGGGGAGCAAGCCCCCACCGGCCATCGTGAGCTTCGCGATGTCGGGGTCGGAGGTGGCGCGCGCGATGAGGTCGCTCAGGCCGCGGTCGACGTCGATCGCCGAGCCGGCCGTGAGCACATGCGTGAGGCGTCCGGGCAGCGACTTCACGGCCCGCCAGGCGCGGTGCTGGTCCAGGCAGTGGTCGATGGCGCGGTGGAAGGTGTAGGGCACGTCGCCGTCGCCGACGAGTTCGGTGACGACTTCGGCGTCCACCTGGTTGGCGCCGTTGAGGAAGCCGAGGACCACGCCGTCGGCCCCGGCGTCGAGGTAGCTCGCGATCAGCCCCTTGAGCCTGGTGACCTCGCCACCATCGGTGCCGAAGCCGGGGCGCAGCCGCAGCATGGGGCGCACCTGGATCGTCGTGACGAGGCGGACCTTCTCGATCAGGTCGGGCGCGGGCGAGAGCCCGTCGTCCTCCATGGTCCCGACGAGTTCCAGGCGATCCGCCCCGCCGGCCTCGGCATGTTTGGCGTCGGCCGCGGACATCGCAATCACTTCCAACAGCGCCATGACCCTATTTTGCCGAATCATCGGCGCTTTTGTGCTGAGGCGCGGCCGGGCGCCGGGTGGATTGCTCCTCCCGGCGCCCGCCCTTCGTTCCCCCCTCAGGCTGTCAGTCGACGGCTGAGGATCGCCACGAGCGTGACGAGGCCTCCGAGCACCAGCAGGGCTCCGAGCCCCGCGGCCGACTGCCCGTCCGCGACGCCGCTGCTCGGCAGCTTCGGTGCGCTCCCGTTCTCGCGGGCGTCGTCGTCGGCCTGGTCATCGCCGCCGTCACCGGGGGTGACGACGACATCGCCCAGGATCTCGATCTCGGTCCAGCCGACGAGCCCCTGTGCAGTCCAGGCCGCCACCCGGTGATCGCCGGCGGAAGCCGAGGTCGGGATGACGACGTCGACGGTGCCGTCAGCAGTCACGGTGTGCGTGCCGAGGTAGGCGGGATCCGAGAACAACCAGACGCCCACCTGGGTGCCCGCGGGAACCCCGTCGAAGTCGACGGTGACGGTGTCACCTGCGCGTGCCGTCGCGGCGATGCTGATGCCGGCCCTGGAGTCGTCGTCCAGGTCGTCGGCCCCCGGCGTAGCCGCGGGGATCGTCGCCGGAGTGGGCTCGGGCGTCGGAGTCGGCTCCGGCGTAGGCGTCGGCTCCGGCGTCGGAGTCGGCTCGGGAGTCGGAGTCGGCTCCGGCGTAGGCGTCGGCTCCGGCGTCGGCGTCGGCTCCGGCGTCGGCGTCGGCTCAGGCGTCGGTTCCGGCGTCGGC
>JAAYZP010000180.1 GCA_012514785.1 Propionibacterium sp.
CCGTCGTCGCGGACCGGTTGGAGGACCGGGGAGCGGGCACCGTCGTCGAGCTCTACGTCGCCCACGACGGCGAGGTGGAGCCGCACGAGAACTCCGACCCCCTCCGCGACCTGCTCGCGGCCTGGCTGCCCGCATCCGTGCGGCGCATCGTCGTCGGCGTGTGCACTCCGACGGGCCAGATCACCTACGTCACCTACCGCTGGGACGAGCCGGGCGTGCTCGTCGAGGACGAGATCATCCGCGGCCACCACCCCATGGTGGCCCGCCGGCTGGACCTGTGGCGCCTGCGCGAGTTCGACATCAGCCGGCTCTCTGCGCCGGAGGACGTGCTGCTCATCGAGGCGGTGGCGAAGTCGAACCCCACCGACCGCCGGCTCATCGCCATGGCGCAGGTCCGCCAGCTCGCGGTCGTGCGCGACGAGCACGGCCACCTCGCCGGTGTGCCCCACGCCGAGCGCGCCATCGAGAACTGCCTGGAAGCGATCCGCCGCACCCGCACGGCCCGCGGACGCGACGGCGGCCAGCTCGACATGAACCACATCTGGGTGCACGTCTGGCCCGAGATCGACCTCGACCCGGCCGAGGCCGAGGCGCTGCAGCAGAAGATCACCCCGCTCACCGATTCCGCGGGCATCTCCGAGGTGCTCGTGCACGGCACGTTCGCGCTCGACCGGGGCCCGACGCCGCTGGCCGTGCGCTTCCACCGCAAGGTTTCCGGGCGCGTGGGGGCCGACGTCGCGCCGCCCACCGACGAGGGGCTCACCCCGCTGGACGACTACCAGGCCAAGGTGGTGCGCGCGCGCCGTCGCGGGCTCGTCTACCCGTACGAGTTGGCCCCGACGCTCGCCGGCGAGGGCGGCAGCCTCGTCGAGCTCGACCTCGACGCCGACGGCACCCTCGTCGATGCCGACCGCCCCTTCGGACTGAACACCGCGGGCATCATCGTCGCCCGCGTCACCACCCCGACGGAGCTGCACCCCGAGGGCATCGTGCGCATCGTGCTGGCCGGCGACCCCACCAAGGGGCTGGGCGCGGTCGCGGAGCCGGAGTGCCGTCGCATCATCGCGGCGCTCGACCTCGCGGACGAGCTGGGCGTGCCGCTGGAGTGGTACGCGCTCAGCTCCGGCGCCAGGGTCTCGATGGACTCGGGCACCGAGAACATGGACTGGGTGGGCGCCGCGCTGAAGCGCATCGTCGAGTTCACGCAGGCGGGTGGCGAGATCAACATCGTCGTCGCCGGCATCAACGTCGGCGCGCAGCCGTACTGGAACGCCGAAGCCACCATGCTGATGCACACCAAGGGCATCCTCGTGATGACCCCGGACTCGGCGATGGTGCTCACGGGCAAGCAGTCGCTCGACTACTCGGGCGGCGTGTCCGCGGAGGACAACTTCGGCATCGGCGGCTACGACCGCGTGATGGGCCCCAACGGGCAGGCGCAGTACTGGGCGCCGGACCTGCCGGGCGCGTTCGACATCCTGCTCGGACACTACGACACCACCTACGTCGCGCCCGGCGAGGACGGCCCTCGTCGAGCCCCGACGAGCGACCCGTCGGACAGGGACGTCTCCGACTTCCCGCACGAGATGGACGGCTCGGACTTCCGCACCGTCGGCGACATCTTCTCCGCCGAGCACAACCCGGACCGCAAAAAGCCGTTCGACATCCGCACCGTGATCGCCGCGGTCACCGACCGGGACCATCCGCGCGTCGAGCGCTGGGCGGGCATGGCGGACGCGGAAACCGCCGTCGTGATGGACGCCCGCATGGGCGGTCACTCGGTGACGGTGCTCGGCATCGAGTCCAAGCCGGTGCCGCGCGCCGGCTTCCCGCCCACCGACGGCCCCGACTCCTACACCGCGGGCACGCTGTTCCCGCGCTCCAGCAAGAAGGCGGCCCGGGCGATCAACGCGGCATCGGGCAACCGCCCGCTGGTGGTGCTGGCCAACCTGTCCGGGTTCGACGGCAGCCCCGAGTCGATGCGTAAGCTCCAGCTGGAGTACGGCGCGGAGATCGGGCGCGCGATCGTCAACTTCGACGGCCCCATCGTGTTCGTCGTCATCTCCCGCTACCACGGCGGCGCGTTCGTCGTGTTCAGCAAGCAGCTGAACGAGAACATGACCGTGCTCGCGCTCGAAGGCTCGTACGCCTCCGTCCTCGGCGGGGCGCCCGCCGCGGCGGTCGTCTTCGCCCGCGACGTGGCCAAGCGCACGGCGTCGGATACGCGCGTGCGGGGCCTGGAGGGTCGCCTACAGGGGGGGGCGCCCGACGAGCGGGCAGCGCTCTCCGGCGAGCTGGACGACCTGCGGGGCGAGGTGCGGGCGGAGAAGATCGGCGAGATCGCGGCAGAGTTCGACGGCATCCACAACATCCACCGGGCCGTCGAGGTGGGGTCCGTGGACGCCGTGATCTCGACGGCCGAGCTGCGCCCGTCGATCATCGCGACGATCGAGGGCCATCGCGGCTGACGAGCGGCGGTTCGCCTCCGCTCCTCGGCGGTTCGCCTGCGCCCGTCGGGAGTTCGCTGATCGCGTGGCGCCAGAGCCCGGTGGTGGTGTCGGCGTCGCTAGGGGGAAACAGCGCCCTGTTGGGCGATCGATCAACGCGACCGTGGCGACGCCGCGGCATACGCCCGAGCGTACTTCTTCGTGATCTCATACCTGGCTGCCATCGACAGAGTCTCCTCAACCTTCATACCCCATCGTGGCCGACAACACGTTCCCGGGGAAAACTATGTGAGGTACGGCCCCTTCATTCGCGGGGACTATACGTGAGTGTCGTCGAACGCTTGCCCTTCCTGGCCCGCCCAGGTAGGCTTGCCGCAGTCTGCAATGTCGAAGGCTCCACCTTTCTAAATCCGTAGCCAGCGCTGGTTTGGATTGCATTACCCATAGTTCCCCCGATTTGGAGATCCGGATGCGTCGAACTACCAGCTATTACAGCGGTCGGTACTTCACCATTCAGATTAATTCCCGAACCATAAACTAGGCCGCCTCAAACCTCAGCTCGTTTATCCGAAGCGTCACTGTCCATGAACTGGGGCATGCGCTGAGCTTGGCGGACAACCCGAATACGACATCCACTTCCATCATGAAATACTCCCGCAACCGGAA
>JAAYZP010000181.1 GCA_012514785.1 Propionibacterium sp.
AGCGCCGATGGTACTGCGGCCGGGAGGCCGTGGGAGATTAGGACGCCGCCGGACTTATTACTCAAAAACCCCCGACTTCGGTCGGGGGTTTTTGTGCTTTATAGACTTTTCACGATACAAGCGTCCACATGGGAAGATTGCAACATGCTTGAGAATGCCGACGACAGGCCCCGCGGCTCGGGACGGGACGAAAACCGATCGGGTCGGGGCGGCGATCGTTCCGGTCAGGGCCCCCGCTCGGGTTCGGGCCGGGGCGGGGCTCCTCGTCGTGGTGACGGCGGACCGCGCCGGGATGGCCGGGAACGTGGTCCGGACGACCGTCGTGGCGGGGATCGCCGTGAGGGTGGTCGTCGCGATGATCGGTTCGAGCGTCGGGACGATCGTCGTGGAGGGGGCAGGGACGACCGTCTTGGCGGAGAGCGCCGTGAGGGTGGTCGTCGCGATGACCGGTTCGACGGCCGTGATGACCGCAGGGACGGCCGGGACCGCGAGGACCGCGCTCCACGGGAGGAGATCGTCGGTCCCGAGATCCCCGAGGGGTTCGACGACCGCGAGCTCTCCTTCGGCGTACGAGCCGAGCTCCGGGGCGTCTCGAAGGGCCGCGCCGATCGCGTCGGCGCCCACATCTGGGCCGCAGGGAAACTCATCGACGAGGATCCCCGGCTGGCGTTCGAGCACGCCGAGACTGCACGGCAGCTGGCACCGAGGCTCCCGATCGTCCGGGAAGCCGCGGCGGAGACCGCCTACGCTGCCGGCGAGTTCGCGATCGCGTTGCGCGAGTACCGGGCGATCCGCCGGATGGCTGGTGGAGATGAGCTGATCCCGGTGATCGCCGACTGCGAGCGCGCGCTCGGCCGGCCCCGGGACGCGCTGGAGGTCCTCGCCGGGCTGGATACGAAGCAGGCGCCGGCGCCGCTGGTGATCGAGGCGCTGATCGTCGAGGCGGGCGCCCGGGCAGACCTCGGGCAGCGCGCCGAGGGGCTCCGGCTGCTGAAGAATGCCGCGTCGAGACGTGTCGGGCCCGACTACGCGCGCGCACGACTGCTCTACGCCTACGCGGATCTCCTGCTCGACGACGGCGACGAGGCTCAGTCCCGGGCCGCGTTCGTGCTGGCGGGGTTGCTGGACCCACAGGGGCTGCTGAACACCGCTGACCGTGTGGCGGAGCTCGACGGCGTGACCCTCCCCGAGAGTCTCGCCGACGAACCGGAACCTGCGGAGGAACCGCACACGCCGGATGAGACCATGGACGCGGACGGGGCGGCCGGCCCCGAGAAGGATGAAGAAGAAGCGTGACGCTCGCAAGTCAATACGATGCCGCACTGTTCGACCTGGACGGAGTGGTCTACCTGGGCCCGATCGCCATTCCTGGAGTCGCCGACTCGCTGCACGAGCTGCGCGAACAGGGCGTGCGGATCGGATTCGTGACCAACAATGCTGCCCGCACCCCCGCCACGGTCGCCGACCACCTCGTGGAGCTGGGCATCGAGGCGGTGGAGGCTGACGTCGTGAACTCGACGATGGCCACGCTGCACATGCTCGCCGACGAGCTGCCCGAGGGCTCTAAGGTGCTGCCCGTCGGCACGGGAGCCCTCGCCGAGCAGTTGGTGGGGGCGGGATACACCGTCGTGGCCTCGAAGGACGACCTGCCGGTGGCCGTGGTGCAGGGCTACGACCCGCAGATCGACTGGGGGCTGCTGGAGGAGGGCGCCTTCGCCATCCAGGCGGGTGCTGACTGGTTCGTCACCAACCCCGACATGACCCGGCCGACGGACCGCGGCCTGGTGCCCGGCTGCGGCACCCAGCTCGCCGTCATCCAGGCCTGCGTCACCGTGTCGCCGAAGATCGCCGGGAAGCCGTACCCGCCGCTGCTGGAGGAGACCGTCCGCCGCCTCGACGCGAAGCGGCCGATCTTCGTCGGCGACCGCCTCGACACCGACATCCTCGGCGCCAACAACGTGGCCATGGAGTCCCTGTTCGTCTTCACCGGAGCGCACGGCAAGCGCGACCTGATGGACGCCGAACCCGGCTACCGGCCGACCGCGATCGGCTACGACGTCGCCGCGCTGCTGGAACCCGCCCGCGTCGCACAGCGGGCCGGCAACTTCGTCGTGTGCGGTTCCCAGCGCATTCGGCTCGGCGGCCACGCGGTGGTGCTGGAGAGCACGCCCGTCACGCGTGACCAGCAGCTCGACGCGCTCTGGGCGGCGCTGCAGCTCAGGTGGAATCACGGCGCCGACATCGACGGCGTTGTCGAGTCACTGCAGGACCTGCCGTGAGGCAGCCCACGCCCGCGGACGCCGCCCCCGCTGTGGTGCAGCGTCAGCAACTCGTCGCTCAGGCGATGGAACATGTGGACGACATCGAGGCGCTCCCGCTGGAGGAACAGGTGGTCCGCCTCGGCCAGGTGCAGGAGCTCCTGAGCGGCGTGCTGAACAACGTCGACGTCTCCCAGCTTGGGATCCCCGGCGTCGGGTGAGGCTCGACGTCGCACTCGTCGCCCGCGGCCTGGCCCGGTCCCGCAACCAGGCGGCCGCGCTGATCGCCGACGGCCACGTCACGGTCGAGGGCGTGGTGGTGCGCAAGGCATCGCACGTCGTCGGGGAGGATGACGCGGTGCATGCGCAGGGCGGGCAGTGGGTCTCGCGTGCCGCGCACAAGCTCCTAGGAGCACTCGACGAATCCGGCACCGACGTGCCCGCCCGCGTCCTCGACGCCGGGGCGTCCACCGGCGGCTTCACGCAGGTCTGCCTGAGCCGCGGCGCCGAGCGCGTGTACGCCGTCGACGTCGGGCACGGGCAACTCGCCCCGGAACTCCGGGAGGACCCCCGCGTCGTCGTGCGCGAGGGCCTCAACGTCCGCGGGATCACCCTGGCCGACGTCGATGACGAGCCGGTGGACCTCGTCGTCGGAGACCTCAGCTTCATCTCGCTGCGCCTCGTGCTGATGCCCCTGCTCGCGGTGTGCCGCGGCGTCGCGCTCCTGCTGGTGAAACCACAGTTCGAGGTGGGGCCCGGGGTGACGTCGGGCGGGATCGTGACCGACCCGGCCGCCCGCGAGTCCGCGGTGTCCGCCGTCGTGGAGGCCGCTGCCCGATCGGGCTGGGCCTGTACATGGCGCGGAGCCAGCCCGATGCCGGGGCAGCACGGCAACGTCGAGTACTTCGTGAGGTTGCAGCCCGCGCCCATCGCGGGGCAATAGACTTGGTGCCATGACCGTAATTGAGCCCCCCTACCTCGAACTGGACAATGGCGAACAGATCCCGATCCGTGTGCGCGGCTACCACATCCTGAACCGCCCGATGCTGAACCGCGGCACCGCCTTCACACGCGAGGAACGAGATGCGCTGGGGCTCACGGGACTCCTACCTCCGGGCTGGATGTCCCTCGAGGGGCAGGCGAAGCGGGTCTACGCGCAGTACCTCTCGCAGCCCGACAACCTGTCGAAGAACACCTTCCTCACGCACATGCGCGACCGCAACGAAGTGCTGTACTACCGGATCCTCTCCGAGCATCTGGAGGAGATGCTGCCCATCGTCTACACGCCGACGATCGGTGAGGCCATCGAGGAGTACAGCCAGTGGTACTCACGGCCGCGTGGCGTCTACCTGTCCATCAACCGCCCCGAGGACATGGAAGCCTCGATGAAGAACTACGGCCTCGGGCCCGACGAGGTGGACCTCGTCGTCGTCACGGACTCCGAGGGCATCCTGGGCATCGGTGACCAGGGCGTGGGCGGCATCGCCATCACCACCGGCAAACTGGCCGTCTACACCGCGGCAGCCGGCATCCACCCCCGACGCTGCGTGCCCGTCGTCCTCGACGTCGGCACCGACAACCTGCGGCTGCTCAACAACGACAACTACGTCGGTGAGCGGCACGCGCGCATCCGGGGCGAACGTTACGACGAGTTCCTCGACCAGTTCGTCGACACCGTGAAGAAGCTCTACCCGAACGCGCTCCTGCACTTCGAGGACTTCGCCGCCAACAACGCCTACCGCCTGCTGGCGAAGTACCGCGACGAGCTGTGCGCGTTCAACGACGACATCCAGGGCACCGCCTCCGTCGTCCTGGCCGCAGCGCTGGCCGCCGTGCACCGCACCGGCACGAGGATGCGCGACCAGCGCATCGTCGTCTACGGCGCAGGGTCGGCGGGCATCGGTATCGCCGAGGCGATGCGCGACGTCATGATCCTCGAAGGCCTCAGTGAGGAGGAGGCCAACGACCGCTTCTGGGGGCTGGGCAGCCGCGGGCTCTTCGTCGAGGGCAAGCGGATGCGCGAGTTCCAGGAGCCCTTCGCCCGCGCCCCGGAGGCGGTCGCCGGATGGGTGCACGAAGGTGGTCGGATCGGGCTCGCAGAGGTGGTCCGCCAGGCCAAGCCGACGATCCTGATCGGCACCTCGGCGCAGCCGGGTGCGTTCTCCGAGCCCATCGTGCGCGAGATGCAGCGCCACACGGAACGCCCGATCATCATGGCCCTGTCCAACCCGACGCCGCTGGCCGAAGCCGTGCCCGCGGACCTGCTCGAATGGACCGACGGGCAAGCGCTGATTGCCACCGGTTCACCGTTCGAGCCGATCATGCGCGGAAAGACGAAGTTCACCACTGCGCAGGCCAACAACGCCCTCGTGTTCCCCGGACTCGGCCTCGGGGTCTCCGTGAGCAAGGCGTCGCGGGTCTCCGACAAGATGATCATCGCCGCGGCCCGGGCGATCGCGTCGTTGACCGAGGACGCCGTGGCGCCCGGGGAGTCCCTCCTGCCGTCGGTGGACCAGCTGCGCACCGTGTCCGCGACGGTCGCCGTCGCCGTGTGCAAGACCGCCGTCGAGGAGGGCCTGGCCCGCGTCGACATCAACGACCCGGTGCAGGCGGTCTTCCAGCAGATGTGGCGCCCGGAGTACGCCAAGGTGGTGCTCTGAGCGGCGCACCGCAGGGGGTTCGTCGGGCGCTAGGCTGGTCATCGTGACTCGGACAGTGGCGGTGTTCCTACACCCGGAAAAGCAGGAAGCGCAGGTCGGCGCGGCGTCGTTCATCGAAGCGCTGGCGGATCTGGGTATGGAAGCACGGGTGTCGCCGCACGACATGCACCGGCTCGAGGGGCGAATCTCCCGCGGCCGGCTCAGCGCGCTGGAACGCGACACGCCCGCGGAGTTGGCCGTCGTATTCGGCGGCGACGGCACGATCCTGCGGGCCGCCTCCTGGGGGCTGCCGCACGGCGTCCCCGTCCTCGGTGTCAACCTGGGCCACGTCGGGTTCCTGGCCGAACTCGAACCCTCCGACATCGACACGCTCCCGCTGGCCGTCGCCGAACGGCGCTACACGGTGGAGGAGCGACTCGTGCTCGACATCGTCGTCCGCCACGGCGACGAGGAGCGTTGGCGCTCCCCGGCCATCAACGAGGTCTCCCTGGAGAAGCTCGCCCGCGAGCGCATGCTCACCGTCCTGCTCAGCATCGACGGCCGCCCCCTCAGTCGGTGGAGCTGCGACGGCGTGCTCGTCAGCACCCCCACCGGCTCCACCGCGTACGGCTTCTCGGCCGGCGGCCCCGTCATCTGGCCCGATGTGCAGGCGATGCTCGTCGTGCCGTTGAGCGCGCACGCCCTGTTCAACCGGCCCTTGGTGCTGAGCCCGGGGTCGACGGTGCACCTGGACCAGCCCGAGGAGGGGCCGCACGGGATTCTCTGGTGCGACGGCCACAGCAGCCACGAACTCCAGCCGGGCGAGCAGGTGACCGTCACGCAGTCGGCGGACAGGATGAAGATCGCCAGGCTCTCCGAACAGCCGTTCACCACCCGGCTGGTGAAGAAGTTCGCGCTCCCAGTGCAGGGCTGGGGCAGGCACTGACGTGCTCCTCGAACTCTCGCTCCACGACTTCGGCGTCGTCGCGGGCACCACGGTCGAATTCCGCCCCGGCCTGATCGCCGTGACGGGGGAGACCGGCGCCGGCAAGACCATGATCGTGGCCGGCCTCGGGCACCTGCTCGGCGGGCGCGCGGACGTCGGCCTGGTGCGTCGCGGCGCCGACCGCGCCGTCGTGCACGGCCGCTGGCTCGTCGACGACGACACCGCCGCCGCGGCCGCAGAACTGGGCGCCGACGTCGAGGACTCCGAGCTCGTCACCGTCCGGCAGATCGCGGCCGGCGGGCGTTCCCGGGCCGTCGTCGGCGGCACGTCGACGCCGGTCTCCAGCCTCGCGTCGCTGGAGTTGGCGACGATCCACGGCCAGTCCGAGCAACTGCGCCTCGCCACGCCCGACCGCCAACGCGAACTCCTCGACGCACACGCCCGGCCCGCCGAACTGCCGCGCTACCGCGACGCGTATCGCGAGCGGGCGGAATCCTCGGCGGAGCTCGACGAGCTGGAATCCGCCGCGATGGAGCGGGCGCGGGAGGCGGACATGCTGCGGTTCGGCCTCGAGGAGATCGGCGCCGTCGAACCGGAGGCGGGCGAGGACGACAGGCTCGCAGCGGAGCAGGCCCGCCTGCTCGATCTCGACGAGCTGCGCCACCTGGCCTCGAGCGCGGCACTCGCGCTCAGCGGCGACGAACACGACTTCGACGCGCCGAGCGCGGTCGGGCTGGTGGGGCAGAGCCGCAAGCTGCTGGCGGCGCTGGCCAGCAGGGACGCGCAGGCCGCGCACCTGGCCGAGCGCGCCGAGGAGGCGAGCCTCATCGTCGACGACCTCGCCGCCGACGTGTCCGGTTACGTGGCCGATCTCGTCGACGACCCGCTCCGGTTGGAAGCGGTCGCGGCGCGTCGTGCGCAGCTGGCCGGACTGACCCGCAAGTACGGGGCCACCGTCGATCAAGTGCTCGGCTGGGCCGAGGACGCAGACGCGAGGCTCGCGACGCTGGAGGGCTCCGACGACCGCATCCGGGTGCTGCGGGCGCGGTGCGCCGCGCTGGACGCCGAGCTGACGGAGCTGGCCGCGGCGATCTCGGAGCAGCGCCGATCCGCTGCTGCGGACCTGGCCGAACGGGCTGGGGCCGAACTCGCGGCACTCGCCATGCCGCACGCGCGGCTCGAGTTCACGGTGGAGCCCGCGGCGCTCGGCCCGCACGGCGCCGATCGCGTCGACCTGCTGTTCGCCGCCAACCCCGGAGCGCTCCCCGCACCCCTGGGGAAGGTGGCCTCGGGCGGCGAGCTGTCGCGGGTGCGGCTGGCGCTGGAGGTCATCCTGGCCGGGACTGAGACGGGGCACACGTTCGTGTTCGATGAGGTCGACGCCGGGGTCGGCGGTGCCGTCGGCCTCGAGATCGGGCGGCGGCTGCAGCGGTTGGCCGGTGGTTCGCAGGTGATCGTCGTCACCCACCTCGCCCAGGTGGCCGCCTACGCCGACCAGCACCTCGTCGTGCACAAGTCGAGCGATGGGCAGGTCACCACCTCCGGCGTCGTCGAGGTGGCCGACGAGGACCGCGTCGCGGAGCTTGCGCGCATGATGGGCGGGTCCTCCGACACGACGGCCGCGCTGGAGCATGCCGGCGAACTCCTGGCCGACGCAGCGCGCGACAACGCGGCGCGCAGCAGCTAGTACAGTCGGTCTGGTGAAACCCAGACTGCTGCTCATCGACGGCCATTCCGTGGCGTACCGCGCGTTCTACGCGCTCCCCGTGGACAATTTCGCCACCTCCACCGGCCAACACACCAACGCGGTATTCGGGTTCACTTCCATGCTGATCAACGTGCTGCGCGACGAGGCGCCCACGCACGTCGCCGTGGCGTTCGACGTCGCCCGCGAATCGTTCCGCACCGAGGCCTACCCGGACTACAAGGCCACCAGGGCGAAGTCGCCCGACGAGTTCCGCGGCCAGGTGCCCCTGATCAAGGACGTGCTCGACGCGCTGAACATCGTCCACCTGGAGAAGCCCGGCTACGAGGCCGACGACCTCATCGCCACGCTCACGAGCCGAGCCACAGCCGAGGGCTACGAGGTCTTCATCGTCACCGGTGACCGCGACGCGATGCAGCTGGTGACCGACGCCGTGACCGTGCTGTACCCGCTGAAGGGCGTCTCCAGCATGGCGCGGATGACTCCGTCGGCTGTCGAGGAGAAGTACCTCGTCGGGCCCGAGCGCTATCCGGAGCTCGCCGCGCTGGTGGGGGAGACGAGCGACAACCTCCCAGGCGTCCCCGGCGTCGGCCCCAAGACGGCCGCGAAATGGCTGACGGAGTACGACGGGCTGGAGAACCTCATCGTCCGCGCCGAGCAGGTGCGCGGCAAGGCGGGCGAGAACTTCCGCGAGCGCCTCGACGACGTGCGCCGCAACAGACAGCTCAACGCCCTCGTGCGCGACGTCGACGTCGACGGCCGACCCGAGGACTTCCTCCGCGCCGAATGGGACCGCGCGAAGGTCGGGGAACTCTTCGGCGCGCTGGAGTTCCGGGTCCTGCGGGAACGGCTGAACGAACTCTCCGCAGGTGACGACGCCGAAGTCAGCGACGAGGGGTTCGAGGTCGACGGCGAGATCCTCGGCCCCGACGAGCTCGCGGGCTGGCTCGAGCGCCACGCCGAGGCGCCCGTCGGCGTGCACTTCGTCGGCCACTGGGGCGCAGGCTCGGGCGACATCACCGGCGTCGGGTTCGCCGCGGCCGACGGCGCCGGCGCCTACGCCTCCACCACCGACTTCAGCCCGGATGATGACCGCGCATTCGCCCACTGGCTGGCCGACCCGTCGAGGCGGAAGTTCGTGCACGACGCCAAGGGGCCCATGCTCGCGATCGCCGCCCGCGGCTGGGAGCTCGGCGGCGTCGAGTGCGACACGTTGCTCGCCGCCTACCTCCTGCACCCCGAACAGCGCACCCAGAAGCTCGAGGACCTCGTGCTGCGCCACCTGAAGCGTGAACTCACCACCACCGCGCCCGACGACAGCCCGCAGCTCGCCCTCGACTTCGGCGACGACGACGCCTCGCAGGACGCGCTGCTCGGTGCCCGCGCGGTGCACGACCTGGCCGGCACGCTCGGCGAGCTGCTGCCGGAACGCAACCAGGAGCGACTCCTGCACGAGCTGGAGCAGCCGCTGTCGCGGGTGCTCGCGACGATGGAACGCACCGGCATCGCCGTGGACGCCGACCGGCTCCTGCAACTGCGCACCGACTTCGACAAGGCCGTGATGCAGGCGCAGCAGGACGCCTACGACGTGCTCGGGCACGAGGTCAACCTCGGCTCCCCGAAGCAGCTGCAGGCCGTCCTGTTCGACGAGCTGGAGATGCCGAAGACCCGGAAGACGAAGTCGGGGTACACGACCGACGCCGAGGCGCTGGCCGGGCTGTTCGAGAAGACCGGGCACCCGTTCCTCGGCCACCTGCTCGCGCATCGCGACCAGATCCGGCTGCGCCAGACCGTCGACGGGCTCATCGCCGCGATCCGCGACGACGGCCGCATCCACACCACGTACCAGCAGACGATCGCCGCTACCGGCCGGCTGTCTTCGACCGACCCGAACCTGCAGAACATCCCCATCCGCACGCCGTTGGGCCGCCAGATCCGCACGGCGTTCGTGCCGGGGGAGGGCTACGAGTCGCTGATGAGCGCCGACTACTCCCAGATCGAGATGCGCATCATGGCCGACGGGTCCGCCGACGAGGGGCTGATCGCCGCGTTCCTGTCCGGCCGCGACTTCCACAACGAGATGGCCGCGAAGGTGTTCGCCGTCGACTCCGACCACGTCACGGGCGAGATGCGCGCGCGGATCAAGGCGATGAACTACGGGCTGGCCTACGGGCTGAGCGCCTACGGGCTGTCGAACCAGCTGAAGATCACCGTCGCCGAAGCGCGTGACCTGATGGAGGACTACTTCCAGCGGGTCGGCGGGGTGCAGCCGTACCTGGCGGGGATCGTCGAGGAGGCCCGCCGCACCGGCTACACGGAGACGATGCTCGGGCGGCGACGCTACCTCCCCGACCTGACGTCGTCGAACCGCCAGCGTCGCGAGATGGCGGAGCGGGCGGCGCTGAATTCACCGATCCAGGGGTCGGCAGCCGACGTCATCAAGCTGGCGATGCTGGCCGTCGACGAGCAGATCGAGAATGCCGGGCTGGCCAGCCGGGTGCTGCTGCAGGTGCACGACGAGCTGGTGCTGGAGGTGGCGCCGGGCGAGGCGGAGCGGCTGGCCGAGCTGGTGTCGTCGGCGATGAGCGGAGCGGTCGATCTCAAGGTGCCGCTGGAGGTCTCGATCGGGCTGGGCAGCAACTGGGACGACGCCGCCCACTGACCAACGGGCCCAGTCAGGGCCTTAGGAGATGGTGAAACCACCGATTCGGTGGTTTCACCATCTTTTAGGGACATGCGCGGCAGCGTTGGAAGGTTGCGGCGCCGCTGTGGATGCGTAGGGCGTCGCGGATCTGGGATGCCGCACGGCAGGCCTGTGCGTTGGCGGCGCGGAAGCCGTAGCGCATGGTCCGACGATCGGCGTCGAGCACGTGGTCGTTGTCGCGGAACATGTCGTGCGACCAGTCGGCGTGGTCCCGCATGCCGTCAAGTTCGACTACGAGATTGGCGTCGTCGTAGAGCATGTCGACGCGTCCCGGGGCCGTGGACACTTGGCGGGGTGGTTCCGGTAGACCATGGCGCCGGATGACGTTGCGCAGGAACAGCCATTCCAGGGCGCTTTCGATGCCACTCGACGATGCGTCGCACATCTCGCGGACGACCTTGCTGTGCCGTTGGCGCTCCCGCTGATCCAGCGCCTGGATGAGCCGCGACGGCGTGGTGCGTCGATCTGCGAGGGCCCGGGCGACGGCGTCGACGATCTCCAGTTCATGGCCGTCGCTGGCCATGTCGAGGAGGCTTTCCTCCAGCGGGCTGCGTCGCGGCTCACGGGTGCCCCGACGATGCCCCCTGCGAAAGCGCACCCGCCATTCCCCGACGTAGAAGTCATGACGCGGCGTAGGTACCCAGATCGTGACTGACTTCGGCGGGTCGCGGAGCACCCCGTGGAGGTACGCCGCCGCACGGCCACCGACGACACCGTCGCCGGCGCCGCTCAACAATCCCGCGTAGACCGCAGAGTGCCACGTCGCCGTGCCGATGAGATAGATGCCACGGGTGAGCCGTGCCCACCCACGCGAGGCGCGCTCGATCACGCGGCCGGAGATCCCGGCCTCACGCAGTTGCCGATGAGTGACGACCGATGCCTGGTCGTCGAGGAGTCGGCGGAGTTCGGAGGGGAAGAACGTCGTCGTGCTCATCCGATGATTCTCACCCCGACAAGTGCGGGGAAGAAAGGACTACGTCATGTAGGACAACACCAATTTCCTTAGAAGACGGTGAAACCACCGAATCGGTGGTTTCACCATCTTCTAAGACCTGCTCAACCCGTTAGGGCCGGTCAGACGAGCGTGCCGTAGAAGAAGACGCGCGACTCCCAGGGGTCCTCGCCGGCGGCCTCGTTGGCGTCGCCGTTGAAGTCCCAGCAGATGATGATCGCGACCTCGGACTCGCCGTCGTAGTCGATCATGACGTCGGAGTCGGGGTCGTAGTCCTCGACCATGATGCGCTTCGCCTCGGTGAACTCGTAGCAGGCGATCTCGCCGTCGGCGGAGTAGAGCTTGATGATGTCGCCCGGCTGCATCTGCGACTCGCCCCCTTCGTACATCTCGTTGCCCAGCGCGCCGCCGTTGCGGTAGGTGTGGATCGAGAGGATCGTCTTGCCGGCGGTGGCGGGCAGCGGGCCGTTCTCCCACCACGCGGCCGTGCGCTTCTCCGCGGGCGGGGGAGCGGCGATGTTGCCGTTGGCGTCCTCACCGAGCGCGAGCACGGGCTCGTCGACCGTCATCGCGCCCTCGAAGGTGTAGCGGACCGGGATGAACCCTTCTTCCGCGGTGGTGCACTCGGCTTCGGCGGGCGACGGTGCCGCCGACGTGGTCGTGGGGGCGCTGACGGCGGGGGACGTCGGCGTCGACGCGGCCTCGGGCAGTTCGTCGGGTTGGGCGAAGTAAAGTCCACCGGCAACCACGAGAACGACGGCGACTACGCTGGCGAGTATGATCAGCAGGCGGTTTCGTTTGCTCACGTGGGCGAGTATAACTACGCCCCGAAGTGGTCCCAAACGAGATTGACCCGCGCGCGCACGTGGCATAGGCTGGAGCCTGCACTGTGGCCCGCTGTTCCCTCGGACGGAGTGGGGTCAGCGTGTTGTTAGTTCCGAATTAGCGACATGGGCCGCAGCGCCCACATAGTCCATCAATCGGAGCCCTACTACATGACCTCTCCCACTGAGGCGTCGGCCGTCACGGTCGACGATTTCGGCAGTCCTGAAGCCTTTCTCGAGGCAGTCGACGCCACCATCAAGTACTTCAACGACGGGGACATCGTCTCCGGCACCGTTGTGAAGGTCGACCGGGACGAGGTCCTGCTCGACATCGGTTACAAGACCGAAGGCGTAATTCCTTCCAAGGAACTCTCCATCAAGCACGACGTCGACCCGTTCGACGTGGTCCAGGTCGGCGATGAAGTCGAGGCGCTGGTCCAGCAGAAGGAAGACAAGGAAGGCCGCCTCATCCTGTCCAAGAAGCGTGCGCAGTACGAGCGCGCCTGGGGCACGATCGAGAAGATCAAGGAAGAGGATGGCGTGGTCACCGGCTCCGTCATCGAGGTCGTCAAGGGTGGCCTCATCGTCGACATCGGCCTGCGCGGCTTCCTGCCCGCATCGCTCGTCGAGATGCGCCGCGTCCGCGACCTGCAGCCGTACGTCGGGATGGAACTCGAAGCCAAGATCATCGAACTCGACAAGAACCGCAACAACGTGGTCCTGTCGCGTCGCGCCTGGCTCGAGCAGACCCAGTCCGAGGTCCGCCACACCTTCCTGACCCAGCTCCAGAAGGGCCAGATCCGCAAGGGTGTCGTCTCCTCCATCGTCAACTTCGGCGCCTTCGTCGATCTCGGCGGTGTCGACGGCCTCGTGCACGTCTCCGAACTCTCCTGGAAGCACATCGACCACCCGAACGAGGTCGTCGAGGTCGGTCTCCCGGTCACCGTCGAGGTGCTCGAGGTCGATATGGAGCGCGAGCGCGTCTCCCTCTCGCTGAAGGCCACGCAGGAAGATCCCTGGCAGACGTTCGCGCGTCTCCACCAGATCGGCCAGATCGTGCCCGGCAAGGTCACCAAGCTCGTCCCCTTCGGCGCGTTCGTGCGCGTCGGTGAGGGCATCGAGGGCCTCGTGCACGTCTCCGAGCTGGCCGAGCGCCACGTCGAGATCCCCGAGCAGGTCGTCGCAGTCGGCGACGACGTCATGGTCAAGGTCATCGACATCGACCTCGAGCGTCGCCGCGTGTCGCTGTCGCTCAAGCAGGCGAACGAGGGCGTCGACATCGCTGCGGACGAGTTCGATCCGTCGCTGTACGGCATGACCGCCTCGTACGACGAGCACGGCAACTACATCTACCCCGAGGGCTTCGATCCGGAGACCAACGAGTGGAAGGAAGGCTACGACGAGCAGCGCGCTGCTTGGGAAGCCCAGTACGCCGAGGCCCAGTCGCTGTGGGAGGCCCACAAGCGTCAGGTCGAGGACGCCGAGACCAACGAGCGCGACATCGTCGCGGCTCCGGCGGCCGAGTACGTCGCCGAGGGCGCTGCGGAGAGCTCGCTCGCGTCCGACGAAGCACTCCAGGCTCTGCGCGACAAGCTGACCGGCGGTCGCTGAACCTGAAGCCCAAGAACCGGCGCTCCCACCTGGGGGCGCCGGTTCTTTGCTGTTCGGGGCACAATAGGTGCCATGGTTCGCACAGCACTCACCGGTGGCATCGCATCCGGGAAGTCCGCCGTCGCCGACATGTTGCGTGAGCGCGGGGCGACGATCATCGACTCCGACGTGCTCGCCCGCGAGGTGGTGGAGCCCGGCACCGAGGGGCTGCGGCGCGTCGTGGAGCGGTTCGGGGAATCGATCCTGACCCCGGACGGCGCCCTGGACAGGGCCGCGCTGGGACGCGTCGTGTTCAACGACGCCGCGGCCCGAGCCGACCTGAACGCCATCACGCACCCGCTGGTGCGGGAGCGCGCCGTCGCGTTGGAGGAGGCCGCGGAGGGACTGGTGATCCAGGTGATCCCGCTGCTCGTGGAGGCGGACCTGGTGGACGGATTCGGGCGGGTCATCGTCGTCGACGTGCCCGAAGATGTGCAGCTCGGGCGGCTCATGGCCCGCGACGGCTCCAGCCGTCAGGAGGCCCGCTCACGCATCGATGCGCAGGCGGGACGCGAAGAACGCCTCGCCGTGGCCGACCACGTCCTGGACAACAGTGGTGGGCCCGACGAGACGCTCAGGCAGGTGGAGGCGTTGCTCCCGAAGCTCTACTGAAGCTCTTCGGGGATCCACCAGAGGCCGTCGTTGTTCGCGTCCATGTACGCCTTGAACTCGTCCGACTTGTAGGCGGCCTCGATGTCCTGCGCCCACTGGGCGTCGACGTTGTCCTCGTGGACCGCGACGTGCAGCACGAGGTGGTCGAGGATGTCCTCCTGCAGGAGGGCGGTCGACGGGTCGATGCCGGCGTTGTAGACGATCGAGCCGGTGATGACGGCGAAGTCGAAGTCGTCCAGCGCTGCCGCGACCGTGGTGTTGACGAGCTCCTGGAGGTCCAGGTTCATCGGGTTCTCGACCACGTCGGCCGCCGTCACCGTGGCGATGTCAGCCGTGGGATCGAGCGTGATCCAGCCGGCCTTCTGCAGCAGCGCGTAGGCGCGCGACGTGTTCGCGGCATCGTTCGGGACAGCGACGGTCATGCCCTCCTCGATCTGGTCGAGCGAGTCGAAGTGGGCGGAGAAGAGGCCGGCGGGCACCGTCGGGATCGGGTTGAGCACGGCGATGTTCGCGTCGTTGGCCTCGTTGAACGACTCCGCGTAGGCGGTGTGCTGCTCGACGTTGACGTCGATCTCCTTGTCGTTCAGGCCGTGGTTGTTCTGGATGAGGTCGGAGAAGTCCGTCATCTCGAACGTGTAGCCGTCCTCTTCCATGATCGGGATGATGGCGTCCTCGAACAGCACCGTGTAGGGGCCCTGGGCCTTGCCGTAGCGGATGTTGGTCTTGTTCGGGTCGTCGGCATCCCCGTTGCCGGCGGCGCAGCCGGTCAGCGCCAGCGAGACGGCGGCGACGCCGGCGAGGATGGGGGACCATTTGCGGATGGACATGGGGGTTTCCTTTTCGGGTGGGGGAGGGGAGAGCGTCACGCGCGGTTGCGCGCGCGACGGGCCAGGGCATTACCCAGCGACTGGATGCCCTGGACGAAGATGATGAGGACGACGACGGTGAGGAACATCAGCGGGGTGTTGAAGGCCTGGTAGCCGTAGGTCAGTGCCAGGTCGCCCACGCCGCCGGCGCCGATGACGCCGGCCATCGCGGTGGCGCCGATGAGCGCGACGGTGCCCGTCGTCGTCGCGAGGATGATGGAAGGCCGGGCCTCGGGCAGCAGGAAGTGGCGGATGATCTGCCACGTGGAGGCGCCCATCGACTGCGCGGCCTCGACGATGCCCTTCGGCACGTCGAGGATGGCGCTCTCGAAGAGCCGAGCGATGAAGGGTGCGATGTACAACGTCAGGGGCACCAGCGCGGCGGTGGTGCCGATCCGCGTGCCGACGATGGCACGGGTGAGCGGCATCAGCACCACCATGAGGATGATGAACGGCAGCGACCGGGCGATGTTGACGAAGAAGTTGAGCGCGTCGTAGCCGAGCTTGTGGGCCTTGATCCCGTCCGGGCGCCACAGCACCAGCCCGACGGCCATGGGCACCGCCAGGATCGTCCCGAGGACGAGCGCGGCGCCCACCATGTACAGGGTGTCGACGGCGGCCTCGCCGAGGGCCGCCGGCTGGATGCCGAAGAACTCCAGGATCCACTCGTTCATGCCGCCACTCCTTCGCCGATCGCCTGCCGCAGCTGGTCGATGTCCTGCAACTCGATGTGGGGTCCGTCTTCGCCCACGCTCCTGCGGGCCCGCTCGAGCACCGCCGGCTCGCCGATGGCCTGGACGATCAGGACGCCCAGGACCTCGCCGTGGATCTCGGTGATGGCCGCGTACAGGACGCGTGTGGCGATGCCGAACTCGCGGGCGAGGTCGCTGAGGATGGGGTCGCTGGCGCTGGTGCCCACGGATGTGAGCCGCCACACCTCCTGGTGCCCGCGCTCCTGCTTGAGGAGGGGCATCAGCGGGGCGGGGACGCGATCGTCGATGATGGTACGCACGAAGCGGCGCGTGATCGGCTCCTTGGGGTAGGCGAACACGTCGAGCACGCGGCCCTCCTCGACGATCTTGCCGAGGCTCATCACCGCGACGCGCTCGCACACCTTGGCGATCACCTGCATCTCGTGGGTGACGATGACGATCGTGATGCCGAACTCGCGGTTGACGCGCTGCAGCAGGTTCAGGATCGACTCGGTGGTCTCCGGATCGAGCGCGGATGTGGCTTCGTCGCAGAGCAGGATCTGGGGGTTGTTGGCGAGCGCGCGGGCGATCCCGACGCGCTGCTTCTGCCCGCCGGAGAGCCGCGGGGGATAGGTGTTGGCCTTGTCGGAGAGCTCGACGAAACCCAGCAGGGTCTCAACGCGTTCGCGGATCTGGTGGTCTGGGACGCCGGCGAGGCGCATGGGGAGCGCGACGTTGTCGTAGACGGTCTTGCCGTCGAGGAGGTTGAACTGCTGGAACACCATGCCGATGCGACGACGCTTGCCCGCCAGCGCGCCGCGCCGCAGCGACAGCATGTCGACGTCGTCGACGAGGACCGCGCCGTCGTCCGGGCGCTCGAGCAGGTTGATGCACCGCAGCAGCGTCGACTTGCCGGCGCCGGAACTGCCGATGATGCCGTAGATCTCGCCGTCGTTGATCGTCAGGGAGACGTCGTCGAGGGCGTGCAGCTCACCGTGGCTGGTGGTGAAACGTTTGGTGATGTGGCGCAGTTCGATCATGACAACCTGTTCGGGCGACGGACACATGGTGGTGCGACGGGTTCGGTCGCGAGTGATGGGAGCGGCTCCTGCCGCGCGGGATCAGGCAGCCGGACAGGCGGAGCAGGCGCCGGCCAGCGGGATCACGGGATCGGCGACGCTCAACGGGGCGATGGGTTCGCCCGGAACGTGGACCCGCTTCATTTCGCTGACAACTCTCACTCGGCTGGTGCGCGGCGCAAAAGGCCCGCACTTGCAACCTACTCACCCGCGAGCCGTTCTCCAAACCGCCATCGGGCGTCGTCCGCCACATGGACAGCCCGGGCCCGCTGCGTTCGGCAGCGGACCCGGGCTGGTGGACGATGGGTGGGTGCGGAGGGCTATGGTGCCCTGCGGCCCGTCACCAGGTTGTAGATGATCAGTGCGACCACGAGGATCAGCAGCAGGTGGATGAAACCACCGGCGATGTCCGTGATGAGGCCGACGAGCCACACCGCCAGCACGATCGCGATGATGATCCAGATAATCCTAGCCATCGGGACTCCTTCCCTGTTCGTAGGACAACTAGATTAGCTGGTCGAACAGTTCAGGCCAATGATTATTACGTAAGCTCCTAGTCAGGCAGGCAGGTCGTCCTCGCCCCAGGGCGGGCAGGTGCACACGAGGTTGCGATCGCCGAAGGCGTTGTCGATCCGCCCGACGGGCGGCCAGTACTTGTCCACGTCCTGTGCGCCGGTGGGGAAGCACGCCTGCTCCCGGGTGTACGGGCGGTCCCAGTCCGCGACGAGGTCGCGGGCGGTGTGCGGCGCATGCCGGAGCGGAGAGTCCTCGACGGCGATCCTCCCGGCAGCGACGTCGTCGGCCTCGCGGGCGATGTCGCGCATGGCGTCGCAGAACCGGTCGAGCTCGAACTTCGGCTCCGACTCCGTCGGCTCCACCATCAGAGTGCCCGGCACCGGCCAGGACATCGTCGGGGCGTGGAAGCCGTGGTCGATCAGGCGCTTTGCGACGTCCTCGACGGTGACGCCCACGCCCGCGAAGACCCGCGTGTCGAGGATGCACTCGTGCGCGACCCTCCCTCTCGCGCCCCGGAAGAGGATGGGGTAGGCGTCGGCGAGGCGCGCGACGATGTAGTTGGCGCTCAGGATGGCCACGCGCGTGGCCCGTGTGAGCCCCTCGCCGCCCATGAGGCGGATGTAGGCCCACGAGATGAGCAGGATCGACGCGGACCCGTGGTGCGCGGCGGAGACGGCGCCCTCGTCGCCGGTGGCGGGGTCCGTCGGCAGGTGCTCGACGAGGTGCTGCCTCACCCCGATCGGCCCCATGCCGGGCCCGCCGCCCCCGTGCGGGATGGCGAAGGTCTTGTGCAGGTTCAGGTGGCTGACGTCGCCGCCGAGGTCGGCGAGCTGCACGAGCCCCACGAGGGCGTTAATGTTGGCGCCGTCGATGTAGACCTGTCCGCCGTGACTGTGCGTGAGGTCCGCGACCTCCCGGATGGTGTCCTCGAAGACGCCGTGCGTGGAGGGGTAGGTGACCATCACGCAGGAGAGGCGGTCGCCGGCCTGCTCCGCCTTGGCGCGGAAGTCGTCGAGGTCGATGTCGCCGTTGGCCGCCGCCTTCACGGGCACGACGGTGAGCCCGGCCATCGTCGCGGACGCGGGGTTGGTGCCGTGCGCGGAGGTGGGGATGAGACAGATGTCGCGGTGGTCCCCGCGGGCGCGGTGGTAGGCGGCGATGGTCATCAGCCCGGCGAACTCGCCCTGCGCTCCGGAGTTCGGCTGCATCGAGAACGCGTCGTAGCCGGTGATCTCGCACAGCTTCGCCTCGAGGTCCAGGATGATCTCCCGGTAGCCCTGCGCCTGGTCGGCCGGTGCGTAGGGGTGGAGGCTGGCGAAGTTCGGCCACGAGACGGGCATCATCTCGACGGCGGCGTTGAGCTTCATCGTGCAGGAGCCGAGCGGGATCATCGCGCGATCGAGCGCCAGGTCGCGGTCGGAGAGCCGGCGCATGTAGCGCATCATCTCCGACTCGGCGCGGTTCATCCGGAACACCGGGTGCGTGAGGTACTCGCTGACCCGCAGCTGGGCGTCGGGGATCGCGGGCTTCGTGGCCCGGGCGGGGGCGTCGTCGACGCCGAAGGCGCGGAGCAGGCGGTCGACGATGTCGGCGTCGGTGACCTCGTCCACGGAGAGCCCGACTCGGTCCATGCCGACGCGGCGCAGGTTGATGCCGCGGCGCTCGGCGGCCATCAGGACGTCCGCCTGGCGTTCGCCGACGTCAACGGTGAGGGTGTCGAAGTAGTGCTCGGGCCCGACGTCGAGGCCGGCGGCCGTCAGCGCGTCGGCGATGGCGACGGTGGTGAGGTGGACGCGCTCGGCGATCGCGCGCAGGCCGCGGGGGCCGTGGAAGACGGCGTACATGGAGGCCATCACGGCCAGCAGGGCCTGTGCGGTGCAGACGTTCGACGTCGCCTTCTCCCGCCGGATGTGCTGCTCGCGGGTCTGCAGCGCGAGGCGGTACGCGCGCCGGCCGGACGAGTCGACCGAGACGCCGACGAGCCGGCCCGGCATCGTGCGCTTCAGCGCGTCGGTGCAGGACAGGAACGCGGCGTGCGGGCCGCCGAAGCCCATCGGCACGCCGAAACGCTGGGAGGAGCCGATGGCGATGTCGGCGCCCATCGCGCCCGGCTCCTTCACCAGCGTGAGCGCGAGGAGGTCGGTGGCGACGACGGCCAGCGCCCCGGCGTCGTGGAGCGCTGCGCACTGGGCGGTGAGGTCGCGGAGATGGCCGTGGGTGCCGAGGTGCGCGAGCGCGGCGCCGAACACGTCGTCGGCGGGCAGCTCCCCGATCGGGCCGACGATGCACTCCACCCCGAGCGGGCGCGCGCGGGTCAGCAGCACGGCGATGGTCTGGGGGTGCAGCTCCTCGTCGACGAAGAACCGCATCCTTCTGCCCTTGGTGAACCGGAGCGCCATGCCCATGCCCTCGGCGGCGGCGGTGGCTTCGTCGAGGAGGCTGGCGCCGGCGATGGGCAGGCCGGTGAGGTCGCTGACCATCGTCTGGAAGTTCAGTAGCGCCTCGAGTCGGCCCTGCGAGATCTCGGGCTGGTACGGGGTGTAGGCGGTGTACCAGGCGGGATTCTCGAAGATGTTGCGCTGGATGGCCGGGGGCATGACGGTGCCGTGATAGCCCTGGCCGATCATCGAGACCAGCGGCTGGTTCTTGGCCCCGATCGCGCGCAGCTCGCGCAGCAGTTGCCCCTCGGTCATGGGCGCCCAGCCGAGCGGGTCGCGCTGCCGGAGTGCGGGCGGCACGGTCTCGTCGATCAGCGCGTCCAGCGAATCGGCGCCGATGGTGGCCAGCATCGCCTCCATCTCCGCCGGCGACGGGCCGATGTGGCGCAGGTTGGCGAAGTCGTCCGGGTCGTAGTCGATGGGTTGGAACATGTCAGCTGATCAGGTCCTGGTAGGCGTCCTCGTCGAGGAGGTCGTCGACGTCGCCCTCGTTGGCGAGCGTCATCCGGAAGAACCAAGCGCCCATGGCGTCGGAGTTGACCATCGCCGGGTCGGTGGCGACCGCCTCGTTCACGGCGGTGATCTCGCCGTCCAGCGGGGCGGTGATGTCGGAGGCAGTCTTGACCGACTCGATCACGACGATCTCCTCGCCCTTCGCCACGGTCTGCCCGGCCACGGGCAGCTCGATGTAGACGATGTCGCCCAGCTCGTCGGCCGCGTACTGGGTGATGCCGACCGTGGCGACGTCGTCGGTGACGGCGATCCACTCGTGGTCCTGCGTGTACTTGATCATGGGTGCTCCTCAGCGCTTGTAGTGGACGGGGACGAACGGCAGTGCGGTGACGTCCACGGGCAGGCGTTTGCCGCGGACCTCGGCGTAGAGCGTGGTGCCGATCGTGAGCTCGGCGGGCAGGGTGGCCATGGCGACGGGGTGGCCGAGGCTGGGCGCGAAGCCGCCGGAGGTGACCACGCCGATGGGGTGGGCGGCGTCGTCGGTGGCGAAGACCTCGGCGCCCTCCCGGATGGGTGCCCGGCCCTCCGGCCTCAGTCCCATGCGGACGTGGGTGGGTCCGTCCGCGAGCTCGCGCCCGATGACGTCGGCGCCGGGGTAGCCGCCGGCGCGGCTGCCGCCCGGGCGCCGCACCTTCGGCACCGCCCAGCCGATACCCGCGCGGGCCGGGGTGGTGTCGTCGGTGAGGTCGTTGCCGTAGAGCGGCATGCCAGCCTCCAGACGCAGCGAGTCCCGGGCGCCGAGCCCGACGGGCCAAACCACCTGGGCAGAGAGCAGGGCGTCGGCGAACACGGGTGCGATGCCGGCCGGCAGGGAGATCTCGAAGCCGTCCTCGCCGGTGTAGCCGGATCTGGAGACCCACACCTCGTCGGCGCCCCAGCGGAGGTGCGCGCTGTCCATGAACACCAGGTCGGTGGCCCCGGGGATGAGGCGGGCGAGCTGGTCCTCCGCGCGCGGGCCCTGGAGGGCGAGGAGGGCGCGGTCGGTGACGTGTTCGACGGTGATCCCGGGCACGGCGCGCAGCAGCGCGAGGTCGTGCTCGGTGCGGGCGGCGTTGACGACGAGGAGGAAGTGCGTGCCGTGGTGGGCGAACATGAAGTCGTCGAGGATGCCGCCGGCGTCGCTGGTGAGGAGGCCGTAGCGCTGCCGCCAGGGCTGGAGCCCGACGACGCTGGCGGGGGTGACGGTCTCGAGCGCGGCGGCCGCGGCCTCGGGGGAGTCGCCGCGGACGAGCAGCTGGCCCATGTGGCTGACGTCGAAGAGCCCGGCGGCCTCGCGGGTGTGGAGGTGTTCGGCGATCACGCCGGTGGGGTACTGGATGGGCATCTCCCAGCCGGCGAACGGCACCATCTTCGCTTGTCGGGCGGTGTGGAATGCGTGGAGCGGGGTGTGTAAGAGCTCGGTCATGGGTTCCTCCGCCGGGGACCGGTGCAGGCGGCACCCGACTGCGTCGTCGGTAGGGGCCAGTCTACGGCTCGTGTCAGTGGCCCCGCGTCAGGCGGCAAAATCCAGCCCGAATGAGGCTACAATGGGTGCACGAAATAACGCCACTGGAGGTTGCGCGATGGACGTCGGGATTCGGGACTTGCGTGACGGTCTGAGCAAACACCTGGACACTGTTCGTGACGGGCACACCATCACTGTTACGGACCACGGGAAGCCCATCGCGCGGATCGTCCCCATCGATGTGCCGACGTCGTTCGAGCGGCTGGTGGCCGAGGGCCGGATCACGCTGGGGCGGCGGCGGACGTCCCGCTCTGCTCCGGTCACGACATCCGGCGGCGTGAGTGACCTCGTGGCCGAACAGCGACGATGATCCTGTATCTCGCCACGTTCGCCTTGGTCCCGCTCCTGGTCGAGGAGGCCGGTTCCAGAGTCTGCGGAGAATTGTGGGATGCGGCTGATCAGGTGGTCACGACGCGACTCACCCACGTCGAGGCAACCGCCGCTCTCGCGATGGCGCAGAGGCTCGGCAGGATCGGCGCTGAAGACTTGCTCGTCGCACGTGCGCACCTCGCCGAGCTATGGGCGGCGATGAACATCCTGGAGCTGGACGGGCGCTTGATGGTTGCGGCGTCCGAAGCGGCAGTCCTCCTGGGGCTTCGTGGCTACGATGCCGTCCACTACGCCGCGGCGGTGACCCTCACGGACGAGTCATTGGTGGCCGCTGCGGGGGATGCTCGCCTGTTGGGCGCGTGGCGTGATGCTGGGGTGTCGGTCGTCGACACCGCGGTGTGAGGCTTCTGTCGTCGCTCCTGGTTGGCAGAACACTGCAGAATCAACCACTCGTTGCGCCGGCAAAGGGTTGCTGCTCTCGTGGAGCGCAACGAGTGGCGCGTTGTGAAGTTTCCGAGGTCCCGCCCAGGACCTGTTGC
>JAAYZP010000182.1 GCA_012514785.1 Propionibacterium sp.
TCCGTCATCGACACCCCGGGCGCCGCGCTGTCGCGGGAGGCGGAGGAGCGGGGGCTCGCCTCCGAGATCGCGCGCACGCTGAGCGAGCTGCTCACCCTCTCGTGCCCGACGGTGAGCCTCCTGCTCGGGCAGGGCACCGGCGGGATCGCGCTCGCGCTGACCCCGGCGGACCGCATCGTCGCGACGGAGCACGCCTGGCTCGCGCCGCTGCCGCCCGAGGGCGCGTCGGCGATCGTGCACCGGGACACCGACCACGCGCCCGAGATGGCCGACCGGCAGGGGATCCGGGCGGTGGACCTGCGGGCGGCGGGCATCGTCGACCGCATCATCCCGGAGCCCGACGACCCGGCGCGCGAACGAGAGGCGTTTTGCCTGGAGGTGGGCCGGGTGCTGCACGACGCCGTGCTGCGCGTGCTGGCGATGCCGAAGCGCGACCGGCTGGCCGCCCGCCGCGCACGGTTCCGGCGGCTCGGCCTCTGAGGGCTCTGAAAGCTCAGAGCACCTTCGCGAAGAAGTCCCTCGTGCGCTGCTGCTGCGGGTCGTCGATCACCTGCGCGGGCACACCGCGCTCGACGATCTCGCCCTCGTCCATGAACACCACCTGGTCCGCCACCTCGCGGGCGAAGCCGACCTCGTGGGTGACCACGATCATCGTCATTCCCGACGACGCCAGCTGCTTCATCACGCCGAGCACCTCGCCGACGAGCTCGGGATCGAGCGCGGAGGTGGGCTCGTCGAACAGCATCAGCTGCGGGTCCATCGCCAACGCCCGGGCGATCGCGACGCGCTGCTGCTGGCCGCCGGAGAGCTGGCCGGGGTAGTGGTCGAGGCGGTCGCTCAATCCCACCCGGTCGAGGTGCCGGAGCGCGTTCTCGCGCGCCTCGGCCTTCGACTGGCCCAGCACCTGGATCGGTGCCTCCATGACGTTGCCGAGCGCGGTCATGTGCGGGAAGAGGTTGAAGCGCTGGAAGACCATCCCGATCTTGGAGCGCTGCCGGGAGATGTCCTTGTCGGAGCGGCGGTACAGCCGCGGCTCGCCACCCTTCACGACCTCCCGCATGCCCATGAGTTCGTCGTCGACGGTCATCCGGCCAGCGCTGATCTGCTCCAGCTCGTTGATGCACCGGAGCAGCGTGGACTTGCCGGAACCCGACGGGCCCAGCAGCACGCAGACCTCGCCGCGTTCGACGACGAGGTCGACGCCGCGCAGTACGTGCAGGTCGCCGAAGAACTTGTGGACGCCGTCGGCGTGGATCATGGGCGTGCTCATGGGGTGATCTCCAGGAAGGGGTCGCTCTTCGCGGTGCCGGACGCGAGGATGGCCTGCTGCCGCTTGCCCATGCCGCGCTTGGTGGGGGACGCGTCGTTGCCGTCGAAGCCGCGTCCGTAGTAGCGCTCGAGCCGGTGCTGGCCCACCATCAGGATCGACGTGATGACCAGGTAGTAGATGGCGGCGACGATGAGCAACGGCACGGGCAGGAAGTTCTGGTTGCCGATCGCCTGGGTGACGAACGTGAGTTCCATGGTGAACGGCACGGCCACCACCAGCGAGGTGGTCTTCAGCATCGAGATGGTCTCGTTGCCGGTGGGCGGCACGATGACGCGCATCGCCTGCGGGATGATGATGCGGCGCAGCGTCGTCGAGCGCTTCATGCCGAGCGCGGTGGACGCCTCCCACTGCCCCTTGTCGATCGAGTTCAGGCCGGAGCGCACGATCTCGGACAGGTAGGCGCCTTCGTTCAGGCCGAGTCCGAGGATCGCGGCGACGGTGGCGTTGATCACGTCCTGCGTGTCGAAGACGAAGAACTCCGGCCCGAACGGGATGCCCAGCGAGAGCCTCGGGTAGAGCACCGAGATCAGGCCCCAGAAGATCAGCTGGGTGTAGACGGGGGTGCCGCGGAAGAACCAGATGTACACCCACGCCACGCCCTGCAGGACGGGGTTGGTGCTCATCCGCATGATGGCGGTGGTGACCGCCAGTGTGATGCCGAGCGCCATGGCGGCGACGGTCAGGAGCAGCGTCCAGACCACGCCGCGCAGGACGCGCTCGTCGAAGAGGTACTGCCAGACGACGTCCCAGCGGTAGTTCGGGTTCGTCAGCAGCCCGTTGATGAGCATCGCCACGAGCACCAGGACGATGCCGGCGGCGATCCAGTTGCCCGGTTTGGGCACGGGCTTGGCGCGGAGGAGCTCGGGCTGGGACGTCGTCGTTCGCTCATGTCAGGACTGCGGGTAGATGTCGGCGGTGGTCAGTGCGGCGTCGGCCGGGCCCCAGCTCTCCAGGATGGCCTCCCAGGTGCCGTCGTCCATGAGGTGCTGCATGGCGGCCTGCATCGCGAGCGTGAGCTCCTCGTCGTCCTGCGGCACGACGATGCCCTGCGGCTCCGAATCGCGGATGCCGCCGACGACCTCGAGCTGGTCGTTCGTCATGGCGACGGAGTAGTCGGCGACGGTGGAGTCGGCGTAGAAGGCGATGGCGCGGCTGCCGATGACGTTGGTGGTGACGTCGGACTGCGAGCCGTAGACCATCACGTCGACGGCTTCCTCGCCGGCCTCGGTGCACTCGGCGCTCCTGGCGTCGAGGTCCTCGTGCTGCCAGGTGCCGTTCTGGACGGCGATGGTCTGGCCGCAGATCGCGTCAGGGTCGAAGCCGTCGGGGTTGCCGGTCTTGACCGCGTAGGAGGAGCCCACCTGGATGTAGGCGATCATGTTGTAGCTGGCGGTGCGCTCCTCGGTGATCGTGAACGACGAGATGCCGACGTCGTACTGCGTGCCGATGCCGGGCAGCAGGGACGCGAACTCAGCGGCGCTCACCTCGGACTCGAGGCCGAGCACGTTGCCCAGGGCCTTGCCGAGGTCGACGTCGTAGCCGATGGCCGTCTGGAGGTCGTCCGCGCGGAACTCGGCCGGTGCGTAGTCGATGGCGGCGCCGATCACGAGCGTGCCCTTCTCGGCGACGGCCTCGGGCAGCATGGCCGCGATCTCGTCCACCTTCTCGA
>JAAYZP010000023.1 GCA_012514785.1 Propionibacterium sp.
CCATCCGCGACGCGGTCGTCGCACGCCTTCGGCAGCTGGCGGGGGTGGGGGATGACTGAGCTCGAACGCCTCGTCCACCTCGTGCCGTACCTGAAGTCCCACCAGGGCGTCACGGTCGAGGAACTGGCCGAGACCTTCGGCATCACGCCCGCCCGCGTCCTGGCCGACCTGCGGGTCCTGCAGTTCGTCGGCCTGCCCGGCGGCTACTACGGCGACCTCTTCGAGGTGGACATCAACGGCGCCCGCGAGCACGGCGACGTCTTCGTCCGCAACGTCGACGCGCTCGGCCGCCCGATGCGCCTCACGCACGACCAGGTGGCGAGCCTGCTCGTCGTGCTGCAGGTGGTGATCGACATGGGCGGCGACGACCCCGCCGCCCGCTCCGCGCTGGCGAAGCTGCAGGCGCTCTCCCTCGACGCGCCGCCGCCCGTCGACGTCGAGCTCCAGTCCGGCGACACCGCCGTCCGGGCCGCGCTCACGCGTGCCCTCGAGTCCCGGCTCGCCGTCCTGCTGGCGTACCGCCCCGGCGGGCGGGTGCCGCAGCGCCGCGCCGTCGTCGAGCCCGCGCGGCTGCGCACCGACGCCGGCTTCGGCTACCTCGACGCGTGGAGCCGCGCCCGCGCGGCGTGGCGCACCTACCGGCTGGACCGCGTCGACGACGTCACGGTCCTCGACGAACAGGTCACCCCGCGCGACATCCCCGAACAGCTCGACACCTGGTTCGGCGACGTGCAGCACACGCTGAGCGTCGTCGTCACCGACGGCGGCAGGTGGTGCGCGGACTACTATCCCACCACCGAGGTCCGCGAGGTCGACGACGGCACCGAGATCACCTTCCCGCTCGTCTCCGACGACTGGGGCGCCCGGCTCCTGCTGCGGCTGGGCGACGACGTCGTGCGCGTCTCGGACCCCGCGGTGCTCGCCCGGGCCCGGGCGCTTGCGGGCGCCGCCCTCGACCACTACGGGGAAGCGCCATGATCTGGGCGTTGGTCGGGCTCGGGCTGGCGGGATGCGTGTTCGTCGTCATCTACGCGGTCGCGCTGCGCAGGAAATATGCGCGTACGGCGAGAGAAGCTAATCTACTTCGCACACGCGCCGACGAGCTCCGGGCGATCCTCGATCGTTGGGATTCCGGCCGGGGCGACTAGACTGTGCACCAGCAACGAAAGGTGGCGTAAATCATGCCCATCCCATTGTTCATCGGTCCGTGGGAAGCCGCGATCATCCTGCTCGTCGTGCTCGTCCTCTTCGGCGGGTCCCGACTCGCCGGCCTCGGCAAGGGCGTCGGCAGGTCGATCCGCGAATTCAAGGACGAAGTCTCCACCGGCAAGGAAGGCGAGCAGCTCGACGCGCCGCAGACGCAGCAGCCGCAGTGCACCGCGCAGCCGGTCCGGCCCGACCAGCCTGCAGCGACCCCCACCGACACCGACACGCCGAACCCGCAGTAAAGCCTGATCGATGTCTGCTTCGACCGCTGACTCCAAGAGCGGCGGCCGCTTCGCTTGGCTGAAGCCCCCGCAGGGCGGCACCGACGGCACGATGACCCTGATCGACCACATCAGGGAACTCCGCTACCGCGTGACGATCGCAGTGATCGCGATCATCGTGGTGGCGATCGCCTCGGGCTTCTTCTACAACGAGATCATGCAGTTCATCGCCGCCCCGTACGAGAAGGCCAAGGCGGACGTCCTGGCCGCCACGGACGGGGCAGCGACCATCGAGCTGACCAACCTCGGCGTCGTCTCGCCGTTCACCCTCGCGATCGTCGGGTGCCTGCTCGCGGGCCTCGTCTTCTCCAGCCCCGTCTGGCTCTACCAGCTGTGGGCATTCGTGGCACCGGCGCTGCTGAAGAACGAGAAGAAATACGTGCTGCTCTTCGTCGGCTTCGCCACCCCGCTGTTCCTCGCCGGGTGCGCGCTGGGCTACATCGTCTGGCCGCGCGGTGTCGCGCTGATGCTGAGCTTCACCCCACGCGGCATGGAGATCGTCAACCTCCTGGACATGGTGGACTTCCTGCAGAAGGAAGTCATGATCATGCTCGTCTTCGGCATCTCCTTCATGCTGCCGCTGCTGCTGGTCATGCTCAACCTCGCCCGGGTCGTGCACGGGTTCCAGCTGGGCAAGGCGCGCAAGTTCGTCATCCTGGGATCGACGATCCTCGCCGCCGTCGTCACCCCCACGGTGGACCCCTTCTCGATGCTGGCGCTGGTGATCCCGCTGACGACGCTCTTCCTCGTGGCCGAGGTCATCTGCCGCCTCATCGACAAGAAGCGCGGCATCACGGAGGAGAACGCCACCGAGTTCAGCGTCGACCTGGACGACGGTAAGTGAGCGAACTCGCGAAGCCGAGGCTGCTGACCTTGGTGGTGAACCCCGGCTCGGGCGGCGGTCGCGCCGGGCGGGTGCTGCCGCAGGTGGCCCGGCAGTTGCGTGACGCGCTGCCCTCCACCGAACTGCACATCATCCAATCCTCCAGCTGGAGGGACGCGCGCAACCACCTGCGCGCGGCCGCGCTGTCCGCGCGGGAGGGGGATTCCGTCGTCGCGATGGGCGGCGACGGCATGGCCCACCTCGGGCTCAACGCCTGCGCCCACACCGACGCGGTCCTCGGCATCATCCCGGCCGGCACCGGCAACGACTTCGCGCGCGCCGTCGGCATCCCGAACGGGCTGCGCGACGCGGCCTCCGTCATCGTCGACGGCACGCCCTCGCGGATCGACCTCAGCCGCGTCACGAACGCCTCGGGGCAGCGCTACGTGGGCGCGGTGGTCAGCTCCGGCTACGACGCGCGCGTCAACCGCGCCACCAACGACACCCGCCTGCGCTTCGGCTCGCTCAGCTACGGCGTCATCGCGCTGCGCGAGCTCGCCAACTTCGATGCGCTGCACTACCGGATCACGATCGACGGCGTCACCCGCGAACTCGACGCGATGCTCATCGCCGTGGCCAACACCGGCATCATCGGCGGCGGCATGCGCATCGCGCCCGACGCCGACTACACCGACGGCATCCTCGACGTCACCATCGTGCACCCCGTGCCGCGCGGCAAGCTGCTGCGCATGATGCCGAAGCTCTACTCCGGCGCGTTCATCACCGACCCCGCCATCGAGCGGCTGGAGGTCACCAGCATCCGGATCGACGGCGACGACATGTTCGTCATGGGCGACGGCGAGGAGCTCGGCGAGGTGCCGGCCATGATCGAGTGTGACCCGGGCGCGCTGCAGGTGTACACGCCATGACGCTCATCGAGGAATTCGCGAAGGGCTACCCGTTCGGGCTGGACGAGTACCAGCTGGAGGGCTGCCGTGCCCTCGAGACCGGCGACGGTGTGCTCGTCGCGGCGCCGACCGGTGCGGGCAAGACCGTGGTGGGGGAGTTCGCCGTCTTCCTCGCCGTCCAACACTCCCGCAAGTGCTTCTACACCACCCCCATCAAGGCGCTGTCGAACCAGAAGTACCACGACCTCGTCGAGCGCTACGGGCCCGAGCGCGTCGGGCTGCTCACGGGTGACCTCTCCATCAACGCCGACGCGCAGATCGTGGTGATGACCACCGAGGTGCTGCGCAACATGATCTACGCCGCCTCACCGGCGCTCCTGCACCTGGGCTACGTCGTGATGGACGAGGTGCACTACCTCGCCGACCGGTTCCGCGGCGCGGTCTGGGAGGAAGTGATCCTGGGCCTGGCCGAATCCGTGCAGCTGGTGGCGCTCAGCGCCACGGTGAGCAACGTCGAGGACTTCGGCGCCTGGCTGGAGGAGGTCCGCGGCTCGTTCACCACCGTCGTCAGCGAGGTCCGTCCGGTGCCGCTGTACCAGCACGTGCTGGTGGGGCGGAAGCTCGTCGACCTCTTCCAGGGCACCGCGCCCACCGCGATGGAGGCCCCCAGCGAGCGGGCCGCGAAGGTCAACCCCGAACTCCTGCGCGTGGCGCGCGCGGAATCCACCCAGGTCCGCGACGACGCCCGCCGCCCCCGCGGCCGCTCCGGGCGCGGCAAGCAGCGACGATCCTCCTACGGCGGCGACACGCACCCCCGCTTCGCGAAGCAGCGCCCCACGCGCCGCTACGACGTCGCCCGCGTCCTCCAGCGCGCCCAGTACCTACCGGCCATCTACTTCATCTTCTCCCGGGCCGGCTGCGACGCGGCCGTCGAGCAGGTGCTGAACTCCGGCGTCGTGCTCACGGACCGGTACGAGGCCGAGCAACTCGGCGCGATCGCCGACCGGCACGCGGCCGGGCTCAGCTTCGAGGATCTCCAGGCGCTCGGCTACGAGGACTTCCGGATGGCGCTGATGAGCGGCGTCGCGGCGCACCACGCCGGCCAGATCCCCGCCTTCAAGGCCATCGTCGAGGAGGGGTTCCAGACCGGCGCACTGAAGCTGGTCTTCGCCACGGAAACGCTCGCGCTCGGCATCAACATGCCGGCCCGCACCGTCGTGCTCGAGAAGCTCTCCAAGTACAACGGGGAGACGCACGCCGACATCACCGCCGGCGAATACACCCAGCTCACGGGGCGGGCGGGGCGCCGCGGCATCGACACCGAGGGACACGCCGTCGTGCTGTGGCAGCCGGGCATCGACCCGCGCGCCGTCGCGGGCCTGGCCTCGCGGCGCACGTATCCGCTGCGCTCCAGCTTCGCGCCGAGCTACAACATGGCCGTCAACCTCACCGCCATCATGGGGCGGGCGCGGGCGCGCGAGATGCTCGACCAGTCGTTCTCGCAGTTCCTCACCGACAAGACGGTGGTGCAGGCCGCGCGCAAGAACCGCCGCATCCGCGAGGACCTCGGCGGGCTCGAGGCGCAGATCGAATGCCACCTGGGCGACTTCATGGAGTACGCCCAGCTGCGCGAGGACGTCTCGCAGCTGGAGGCCAGCTCCGCGAAGCACCGGCGCGCCGAGCGGACCGCGCGGACGGCCGACTCGATCGCGAGTCTCATGCCCGGCGACATCATCTGGCTGGAGAAGCAGGGCTGGAGCGTCGTCCTGCGCACCGGGCAGCGGTCCGCCAAGAACACGGCGCCCACCGTCCAGACCATCTCGCAGGACCACACGGTGCTGCGCCTCGCGCCGCACGACTTCGCCGGCCCCGTCGAGGCGCACGGCCGCATCCGCGTGCCGCGGCAGTTCCGCCTGAAGGAGCGCGCCGACCGCCGGTCCCTGGTTGCTGCTCTCGAGGTGCGCGCGGCGGAGCTGGAGGAGCCTCAGCTCGAGCAGGTCCTCACCGAGGAGTCGCACGCCGCAGAGATCGCGCGGCTGCGTCGCGAGATCCGACGCCACCCCTGCCACGCCTGCGAGGAGCGGGAGACCCACGCGGTCGCCGCCGCGAAGGTGCTGCGCCTCCAGCGGGACGTGCGCCGCACCGACGAGTCCGTCCGGGGGCGCGCGAACTCGCTCGCTGTGCAGTTCGACCGCGTCTGCGACGTTCTCGAGGAGCTCGGCTACCTCGACGGCGACCAGCTCACCGGCGAGGGCACCATGCTGCGCCGGATCTACAACGAGCTCGACCTCGTGGCGGCCGAGGCTATCCGCCGCGGCGTCCTGCACGAGCTCGACCCGCCGCAGCTGGGTGCGGTGCTGAGCTCGCTGGTCTACGAGTCCCGCCCGGGCCGCGACATGGCGCCGCCGCGGATGCCGGACCTCGTCAGCGAGCGCGCCCAGTCGGAGCTGCGGGACCTGTGGCGCGAGGTGGGTGCCATCGAGCGCCGGCACAAGCGCGAGCGCGCCCGCGACCTCGACATCGGGTTCGCGGAGGGCGTGTGGCGCTGGGCGTCGGGGCAGGAGTTCGCGAAGGTGCTGCGCCACTCCCCGCTGGCGCCCGGCGACTTCGTGCGCTGGGTGCGCCAGGTGATCGACCTTGCCGGGCAGGTGGCCCAGGCGGCCGGGCCTGGGGACCTCCGGCGCAACTGCCGCATCCTCATGGACCAGCTGCGGCGCGGCGTCGTCGCTGCGGACATGGCCGAGGAGTAGTTTCCGCGCAGGATACCGTTGGGCACATGGGTGTTTCTGTACGCGTGATCCCGTGCCTCGACGTCACGGACGGCCGCGTGGTCAAGGGCGTCAACTTCGAGAACCTGCAGGACGCCGGCGACCCGGTCGAGCTCGCCGAGCGGTACTCCGCCGAGGGCGCCGACGAGCTGATGTTCCTCGACATCTCCGCCTCCATCGAGGGCCGCGAGACCACCCGCGACGTGGTGACGCGCTGCGCGCAGAACCTCGCCATCCCGCTGAGCGTCGGCGGGGGAGTGCGCTCCGTCGACGACGTCGACAAGCTCCTGCGGGTCGGCGCCGACAAGGTGGGGATCAACACGGGCGCGCTCGCGAGGCCCGGCGTGATCGACGAGATCGTGCGCAGCTTCGGCACCCAGGTGCTCGTACTGTCCCTGGACGCCCGCCGCGACGAGCGGATGCCGTCAGGCTTCGGCGTCACCACCCACGGCGGACGCAAGGACGCCGGCGTGGATGCGGTGGCCTGGGCGCGGGAGGCGGCACGGCGCGGCGTCGGTGAGATCCTGCTGAACTCCATGGACGCCGACGGCACCACCGACGGCTTCGACATCGAGATGCTCCGGGCCGTGCGGCGCCGAGTCACGGTGCCGCTGATTGCGTCCGGCGGTGCGGGCACCGTCGAGCACTTCGTCGAGGCCGTGCGTGCGGGCGCCGACGCCGTGCTGGCCGCGAGCGTGTTCCACTATGGGAAGCTGAGGGTGGGCGACGTGAAGGAAGGGCTGCGCGCCGCCGGCATCAACGTTCGATGAGGAGACGACACATGGACTGCCTGTTCTGCAAGATCATCGAGGGTGAAGTCCCGAGCAAGAAGATCCACGAGGACGAGCGCGCGTTCGCGTTCCTCGACATCGCGCCCTGGCAGCGTGGGCACGCGCTGGTCATCCCGAAGCGGCACACCGTCGACGCACTCGAGGATCCCGCCACGCTCGCCGAGATCGCGGACGCGGTGGTCACCGTCGCCAACCTCCTCAAGGGGCGGCTGGGCGCGACGGCCGTCAACCTGCTGAGCAACGCGGGCGCCGACTCCGGCCAGGAGGTCTTCCACACCCACGTGCACGTCATCCCGCGCTACCCGGACAACCCCGGGCTTGGCAACCTGAAATCCCAGGTCAGCGAAGAGTTGGACGTTACTTACCAAAGATTGGTGAAAGCTTAACTAACCCCCCGGTTGGGCTGCGGATTAACGACTTATAGAGTTCCTTCCGTTGGAAAGCAGTGCGGCCGAATGCGGCTGCACAAGACGAAAGGGAAACGTCGTGAAGGTAACGAAAACCGTCGGCGTACTGTCAATCATCGCAGGGATCGTGCTCATTGTGGCCGGTGCCTTGACCTGGGGGATGGTCAGCTCGCAGCTGGCCGACGAGAACATCACCGTGCCGGGTGATGCTCGCGCGTTCGCCGGTCAGGAAGTGCGTGGCCCGTTGACGGCCTTCTTCCAGGCCGACACCATCAACATGCACGCCATGAACAACACCGGTGGCGTCACCTACGCCGAGCTGGGCACTCTGGTCAGCGAGGCCAACGCTGCCGGCGACGAGGAAGCCGCCGCGGAGTACCAGGCCCAGCGCGACATGGTCATGAACGGGTCCTTCCTCCGCGCATCGCTGTTCACCTCCGTGGTGTCCTACGGCGTGGCGGCGCTGGTGATGGGACTCGGCCTGATGTTCGGCCTCATCGGCTGGGCGCTGGTCAAGATCCCGCAGTCCGTGCCGGCACCGGAGCGGGCAACGGACGCCTGAGGACGAACCAGGCCATCGAGCGAGCTGATACGGGGGGCTCCGGGCACGTCCCGGCCATCCGTATCGCTATGTGAGACGGTCTTGACACTCCGCGCGCGGTTGGGGCAGAGTTGGAACGTGTCAATCACCCAGCTCGTAATTTCCTAAGCGTTTCGCAGAACCTCCGCGAAACGCTCCCTCGTGTGCCAATTCGGCCTCGGGGGTTTTTTATTGGGCTGGCACAACCGAAGGGATACTCATGGCCAAGCAGGACGGTGAACTACTCACGGGCGCCGAAGCCCTAGTTGAGTCGCTGGAGCGCGTGGGCGTAGAGGTAGCGTTCGGCATCCCCGGTGGTGCCATTCTCCCCGCCTATGATCCGCTGTTCGACTCGACGATCCGCCACATCCTGACTCGTCATGAGCAGGGTGCCGGGCACGCGGCCGAGGGCTACTCGCTCGCCTCCGGCAAGGTGGGCGTCTGCATCGCGACGTCGGGCCCCGGCGCCACGAACCTCGTCACCCCCATCGCCAACGCCTACATGGACTCGACGCCGCTGGTGGCGATCACCGGTCAGGTCAACTCCACAGCGATCGGCACCGACGCCTTCCAGG
>JAAYZP010000004.1 GCA_012514785.1 Propionibacterium sp.
CAGCGTGGAGAGCGGGTAGTAGATCATCGGCTTGTCGTAGACGGGCACCAGCTGTTTGCTGATCCCCTTCGTGATCGGATGCAGGCGTGTTCCGGACCCCCCGGCAAGAATGATTCCTCGCATGCGCCCATGGTAAACGCAAGAGTCCTAGTAAACGCCGGGATCGACGAACTCCCCCATCCCGGCGAAGAGCTCGCTGCCAGACCAGGCTCAGGTGAACCAGCGATCGAGCTCGACGACCGTGCCCAGCTCCGCGAACGTGCCCGTCACGTGGTCGGCAGCATCCTTCACCGCACTCGGGGCGTCGCCGATCGCGACGCCGCGGCCCGCCCACTCGAGCATCTCGATGTCGTTGTTGCCGTCGCCGAGCGCGAGCACGTCGGCGCGGTCGATGCCCAGGTCGTCGCACACGATCTGCAGCCCCGAGGCCTTGTCGACGCCCTTCGGCGCGATGTCCAACCACGCCGACCAGCCGACGAAGTACGTCACCTCGTGCAGCCCCAGCTCACCGATCAGCGCGTCGAACACTCGCCCGTCCTCGGTGCCGGGCTCGCGAATGATGAGCCGCGAAACCGGCTCGGCACCCAACTCATCCAGCGACACGATCTCGACGTGGCCCTGCAGCTCCCCGTTGGGGAACGGCGCGCTCGCATAGCGCTTCAGCCCGCGCTCGACGGCGATCCGCGCCTGCGGGATCAGCCGCGACACCAGCTCGATCGACTCCGACGGGTCGAACAACGTCTCGTAGCGCAGCTCGAACGGCGGGTTCGTCACGACGATGGCGCCGTTCGACGACACCGCCCAGCCGGGCGGTAGCTGCAGTTGTTCAAAGATGGGCTGGGTACCGATCCAGCTGCGGCCCGTGGAGAGCACGGCCGGCACGCCGGAGTCCACCACGCGTCGTACGGCCCGGAACACCTCGTCGGGCATCCGTCCGGCGGCGTCGACGAGCGTCCCGTCGATATCCAGCGCCACCAGCTTGGGGGAAAAGGTCATCGTTGCCTCTTTCAAAATTCGTTTCCTAGCCCTGTAGCGTGCCACACCCAGGAAAACGCTCGGTGAACAACCGCCCAACGGGCGGCCACCCTCACACGGGCAGCAGCACGTCGCGCCCACCCATGTAGGGCTGCAGCGCCTCCGGCACCCGCACCGACCCGTCGACCTGCTGGTGGTTCTCCAGCAGCATGATGATGATGCGGGTCATCGCGCAGAGGGTGCCGTTCAGCGTCGCGATCGGCCGGGTGCCGTCCTCGAAGCGCGCGCGGATGCCGAGGCGGCGGGCCTGGAAGTCGGTGCAGTTCGACGTCGAGGTCACCTCGCGGTAGCGCTCCTGCGTCGGCAGCCACGCGTAGCAGTCGAACTTCCGAGCGGCCGAGAGGCCGAGGTCGCCGGACGCGACGTCGAGGACCTGGAACGGGATCTCCAGCGCCTCCAGGAACTCCTTCTCGTACGCCAGCAACTTCTGGTGCCAGTCCTCGGCGTCGGCCGGGTCGCAGTGCACGAACATCTCGACCTTGTCGAACCAGTGCACCCGGAAGATGCCCCGCGTGTCGCGGCCGTGCGATCCGGCCTCGCGCCGGAAGCACGGCGAGTAGGCGACGTACTGCTTCGGCAGGGAGTCGAGGATCTCGTCGGAGTGGTACGCGGCCAACGCCACCTCCGAGGTGCCGACGAGGTAGAGGTCGTCCTCGGGCAGGTGGTAGACGTCCTTCGCGGCCTGGCCGAGGAAGCCGGTGCCATCCATGGCCTCCGCCTTCACCAGCGCCGGGGGGATCATCGGCGTGAAGCCCCACTCGGCAGCCTTCTGCATGGCGAGGTTGAGCAGCGCGATCTCGAGCTGCGCGCCGACGCCGGTCAGCACGTAGAAGCGCGACCCGGAGATCTTGGTGCCTCGCTCCATGTCGATGGCCTTGAGCATCTCGCCGAGCTCCAGGTGGTCGCGGGGCTCGAAGCCCTCCGCGGCGAAGTCGCGCGGGGTGCCGATCGTCTCGAGCACGACGCCGTCGTCCTCGCCGCCCTCGGGGACGCCGTCGAGGACGATGTTGCCGACCTGCTTCATCAGCGACGTGAAGCGCTCGTCGGCCTCGTTGCCGGCCGCCTCCGCGGCCTTCACCTCGGCGGCGAGCTCCTTGGTGCGCGCGAGCAGCTGCTCCCGCTGCTCACCCTGCGCCCGGGCGACCTGCTTGCCCATCGACTTCTGCTCGGCCCTCAGCTGCTCGAACGCGACGATCGAGGAGCGCCGCTTCTCGTCGGCGGCGAGGAGTTCGTCGACGAGCTCGACTGACTCGCCGCGGGCGGCCTGCGAACGACGGATGCGGTCGGGGTCTGCGCGGAGCACCTTGGTATCGATCATGCGCCCAACATTACTGGCCAAATCCCCGCTCTGCCCGCCCCGGTGACTACGGTGATGGCATGGCGTGGTGGAAACGGTCCAGGGTGGCGTTCCTGTCGGCGGTGGTGTTCGCCGCCGGCCTGGTGCTGTGGACACTGCTCGCCCCGCGCATGGACGCTCTGGATGCGCTGTGGTCGCTTGCCCCGCCCGCGCCCGAGAGCGTGGCCGGGCAGCTGCTGTCCGCCGCCGCGCTGGTGACGTCCGCGCCGGTGCTGTTCCTCGCGCTCGCGGGCGTCGGCTGGTGGGCGAGCCGACGTCGCCTCTACGCCATCTCCGGGGCGATGGTGCTGGCGTTCGTGCTGGCCTGGTCGGGTTCGACGATGCTCGCCTCGCTGGTCGGGAGCCCGAGGCCGCCGTCACCGTTCGACTACCTGATCACCTACCAGAGCCCCGGCTACCCGTCGATGCAGGTGGCCGTGTGGACGGCCGCGGCGATCCTGGTGGTCGCGCTGGCCTCGACGATGCGCCGCCCGACCTGGCTGCCGCTGGTGGGCGGCGTCGTCGGGGTGGCGGCGGTGGCGGGCATCGAGCTGTCGCTGGGCATCCACACGGTCACCGACGCCGTCGGCGGCGCCCTGCTGGGAGCGCTGGCCGCCAGCGTGTCGAACCTCATCTCCGACGTGCACGTCGTCCGCGAGGGGCTGCCCGGCCGAGGGGGGAAGACGGCGGCGGTCATCGTCAACCCCGCCAAGGTCACCGGGCTCGCCATCTTCAACGAGATGGTCGAGAAGACCCTCGCCGAGCACGGCTACGGGCAGCCGTTGTGGCTGCTCACCTCGCGCGAGGACCCCGGCCACCAGATGGCGCGGATCGCCGTCGAGCGCGACGTCGACCTCCTGCTCGTCGCCGGCGGTGACGGCACCGTGCGCGTCGTGCTCGGTGAGCTCGCGGACTCCGGGGTGCGCGTCGGCATCCTTCCCTCGGGCACCGGCAACCTGCTCGCCCGCAACCTCTCCATCCCCCTCGACCTCGAGCGCGCCCTCCTCCTCGCCGTCACCGCCGAGCCCTCGGCCACCGACCTGATCGAGGTCTCGCTCCCCGACGGCACCCAGTTCGCGGCGGTGCTGGCCGGCGTCGGGATCGACGCCAACATCATGGGCGACACCAACGAGGACCTGAAGAAAGCCATCGGGCCCGCGGCCTACGTCGTCGCGGGCGCCCGGCACGTGAAGGCGAGCCCGTTCCCTGTCACGCTCAGCGTCGACGACGGCCCCCCGATCGAGGCGGAGGCTTCGCTGGTGTCGATCGGCAACGTCGGCGACCTCCAGGAGGGCGTGACCCTCATGCCCGACGCCAACGCGCACGACGGCCTGCTCCACGTCCTCGTCGCCACCCCGCACACGACGCTCGACATGGCGCAGATGATCACCGGGGTGCTGCTGGAGACCGCGGACGGCCCCAACATCGCGCGCTACACGGGCAGCAAGCTCCGCCTCCTGCTGCCGGGAGGCGCGATGTGCCAGATCGACGGCGACGTCGTCGGCCGCGTGGAGGATGTGACCTTCGAGATCCGGCCGGGGGCGGTGCAGTTGCTGGTTCCGGCCGGGGCGTGACCGTTTTCGACCGGGCGTGGCGTACGGAGCCCCGTTCAGGGGGCTCGGGAGCATCGCTCGGTCGATAACGGTCGAGCGCAGCTCAGTCCTGGTCGAGGCTGGCGACCCAGTCGGTGGCCGAGGTGAACGACTCGTCGGAGAACCGGGTGTCGAGCTTCGGGGCGCGTTGGTCGGCGCGCGGGTAGGAACCGAGGAAGTACACCTGCGGGCAAATCCGCGCCAGGCCCTCCAAAGTCTCCGCCATCCGCGCGTCGTGCACGTGACCCTCGGCGTCGATCGAGAAACAGTACGAGCCGAGCGTCTTCTTCGTCGGCCGCGACTCGATCCGCGTGAGGTTCACGCCGCGCACCTTGAACTGCTCCAGGATCTCCAGCAGCGCACCCGACTGGTCCTCCGCCATGAACACCACGAGCGTCGTCTTGTCGGCGCCGGTGCGCATCGGCACCGTATCCGGGCGGGTCACCTCGACGAAGCGGGTCACGGCGCCCGTGTTGTCCTCGATCTCGTAGGCCAACTCCTCGAGGCCGTAGAGCTGCCCGGCCACGCGGGCGGAGATGGCGGCGTCGTAGCGCGACCCCTCGCGGGCGACCTCCTCGGCGGCGCCGGCCGTCGAGCCGGCCTCCGTGACGTTGGCATGCGGCAACTTCGCCAGGAACTTGCGGCACTGCGCGGCAGCGTGCCCGTGGGTGAGCACCTCCCGCACGTCCTCCAGCTTCGTCCCCGGGCGCACGTAGAGCCCGAACGAGACGCGTACCAGGATCTCGCGGCGGATCATCAGGGGATCGCCGTTGATGAGCTCGTCGAGCGTGGCCGAGACCCCGCCCTCCACCGAGTTCTCGATGGGCACGACGGCGCCCCGCACCTCCCCGGCGCGCACGGCCGCGAGCGCGCCGACGACCGACGCGTACGGCCGCGCCTCGTCCTTGGAGATGGTGAGCAGCGCCTGATGCGTGAAAGTCCCCGCCGGGCCGAAGTATCCGAGCACGGTCCCAGACTACTGAACCGGGCGCCGGGTGGCGCGGGAGTTCCGGCGGGCGGCAGGGATCGCGATCGCCGCCACCAGGCCGAGCAGCGTGACCAGCACCGCGCTGATCCCCATGATGATCCCGATCGTCGCCGGCGTCTCATCCACCTGCATCGGCGGCGGGTAGCTGTGCGGGGGGACGCGGTTGTCGGCCTGCTCGTTGGGCGCGAGTTGCGGCACCTCGCCCGACATCGCCCGCAGCGGGTTGATGATGCCCGCCCCGAGCCGGGGATCGGGCACCGCCGCGGCCGGCGGGTCGGCCGTCTCCACCAACCGCTGCTTCACCTCGTCGGGCCGGAGCGGCGGCAGCCCCTCGCGGGCGCGCTGCTCGATCATGAGCGCGACGACGCCGCTGACGATCGGCGCCGCGAACGACGTGCCGCTGATCGGCTGCGAATAGACCTGGCTCTCCATCCCCCGGGAGGGGTCGTAGCGCGACGGGTCGAGCGAGATCAGCTCCGCGCCGGGCGCCCCGACGTCGACCTTCGCCCCGAACTGGCTCACCTCGTCGCCCGCGTCCTGCCGGTTCGAGGCACCCACCGAGATCACGCCGTCGAACGAGGCCGGGTAGGCGCGCTGCGTGCCGAGCTGGCCGGTGTTGCCGGCGGCCGCGACGACGATGACCCCCTCCCGCACCGCGTACTGGATCGCCGCCTGGAACTCCTCGATGCCGTCGACGGTGCCGGGCACGACCTGGGACAGGTTGATCACGTGCGCGCCGCGCTGCACCGCGTCGATCACCGCCTCCGTCGTCGGGTACAGCGGCTGCGGCTCCTCCTCGCCGTCGTGCTCGGAAGCGAGCAGCGTGCGGTAGGCCAGCACGCGCGCGTCGGGCGCGATCCCCGAGAACTCGACCCGACCGTCGACGGGGCGCCCGTCGACGCTCCGACCCGCGGCGAGCAGCGCGGTGACGCGGGTGCCGTGCAGGCAGTCGAACTCCGTCTCCTGCCCGTTACCGCCGGTGCGCCCGTCGAGCACGTCGTAGGTGGTGAAGCGCTTGTCGGCGGCCTCCTGGAGGTACATGGAGCCGGCCGTGGCGGTGCCCGTGTCGATGACCGCGACGGTGACCCCCCGCCCCGTGGCGAGGTGCCAGACGCGGTCCATCTGGAGCCGCTGCAGGTGCCAGGATTCGCGTGGCTGCGCGGTGCCCTGCGCCGCGACGTGGCACGCCGTCGGGTCGAACGGGATCACCGCGGCCGACGCCGGCACCGCGGTCTGCGCGAACAGCAGCGCCCCCGCGACGACGCCCGCCAGCCAGCGCCTGATCACGACTCCGACCCCTCCTGCGCGCTCGGGCGGTACGCGGCCTGGATGAGCCCCTTGAACGCGCGGGTCACCAGCGTGCCGCGGCCGGGCGGCATCGGCGAGGCCTTGACGTCGCCGAACATCGTGCCCTCGTCCTTCGACCCCGACATCACGAGGCCGGGGTTGATGGCCTCGCGCATCTTGGCCATGATCGGGTCGCCGAACAGCGCCCGCCCCGCGCCGCCGGCGGAGCGGGCGACGACGATGTGCAGGCCGATGTCGCCGGCCTGGTTGACCAGGTCGGCGAAGGCGGCGAGCGGGTTGCCGGATTGGGTGGCGACCAGCTCGTAGTCGTCGACGAGCACGAACACCTCGGCACCCGACCACCACGATCGATCCCGCAGCTGCTGCGGTGTCACGTCGGGGCCGGGCAGTCTGCCGCGCAGATACTCGGCCAGAC
>JAAYZP010000183.1 GCA_012514785.1 Propionibacterium sp.
AGCCCGACGACGAGTCCGATCACCGCGGCCCGCGCCCCGGCGCCCAGCCGCGTGTGCTGCGGCTGGTGGTCCAGCCCCAGCTCCGGCTTCGAGTACACGTAGGCGCCCACCGCGACGACGGCGACGAGCACCGTCGGCGTCAACCACTCCCGCGGCAGGTACCGCGAGACGCTCGCCCCCACCGACGAGCCCAGGAAGGCACCCGAGATGAGCGGCACCAGCAGCACGAGCTGCACCCGCACCCGCTTGAGGTAGACCCAACTGGCCGACAACGTGCCCGCGAACGACGAGATCTTGTTGGTGCCCAGAACGTACGGCGTGGCGACGTCGCTCGGCACCCCGATCACGAGCGCCGGCAGCTGGATCAGCCCGCCGCCCCCGACGACGGCGTCGATCCAGCCCGCGAACCCCGCCGCGACGACGAGCATCACCAGCACCGGCACGGTGACGGGTAGCCATTCGGCGATCAGGGAGAGCTCGGACACGCGGCTGAGCATAACCCGACGTCGGGCCCCGTGCCGCAACCGCGGCCGGGAGGCCTGAACCATAGGATTCCGCGTCCGAAAGAATTATCGTGGGCCAATGACGCCTTCGCCGAACGGGACCTCGCACTCGTCACCGGCCACCACCAACAGGAGTGAATCCATGGACATCATCCTCATCCCCGGACTGTGGCTCGACGGCGCCGCCTGGTCCGACGTCCTCCCCGGCCTCCGCGCGGCCGGCCACCACCCGATCACCGTCACACTGCCCGGCCAGGGCGACGGCGAGACCGGCACCCTGGACCAGCAGTTCGCAACCGTCCTCGCGGCCGTCGACTCCGCACAGGGCGACGTGCTCGTCGTCGGGCATTCCGCGGCGAGCACGCTGGCGTGGATGGCGGCGGACCGCCGCCCCGAGCGGGTCCACAGCGTCGTCATGGTGGGCGGCTTCCCCGCCGCCGACGGCACCAGTTACGCCGACTTCTTCCCCGTCAAGGACGGCGTGGTCCACTTCCCCGGTTGGGAGGCGTTCGAGGAGGCCGACGTCGGCGACCTCGACGACGACGCCCGCACGCGCATGCTGACCCACATCCACCCCGTCCCCGCGACCATCACCCAGGCGCCCGTGCACTACACCGGCGACTGCCGCAAACAGGTCCCGCTGGTGATGGTCTGCCCCGAGTACTCCGCCGAGGACGCGCAGGCCTGGTTGCGCGCCGGCGAGATGCCGGAGTTGCTCGACGTCGAACACATCAGCTTCGTGGACATCGACACCGGCCACTGGCCCATGTTCTCCGCCCCCGACGCGCTCGCCCGCAGCATCGCCGCCGTCCTCGAATAGGCGCGCCCGGTAGCATCGGCAGGTATGACGAAGGGACGCCTGGACGCCTGGCTGTGGTCGGTGCGGTTGTTCAAGACGCGCACGGCCGCCACCAAGGCGGTCAAGGGCGGGCACGTCCGCCTCAACGGCTCCCCCACCAAGCCCGCGCAGTCGGTGGTCCCCGGCGACGTCGTGACGGTGCGCGAGCCCGGCTGGGAGCGCAAGTTCGAGGTCACCCAGGTGATCACCAAACGCGTGGGCGCGCCCGTCGCGGTGACCTGCTACGTCGACCACTCGCCGCCCCGGCCCGCCTACCTGAGCGCGCCCGCCGGCCGCCGGGACCGCGGCGCCGGCCGCCCCACGAAGAAGGACCGCCGCGACATCGACCGTCTGCGGGGCCGCGAGCAGGACTGACTCCCGCAGTCTCCTAGGATGAGGCCGTGGAGAAACGGATCGCGGCCGCGGCGCTCGCGCTGCTCATGGTGGGCTGCACCCCCCAGCCCGCGCCCCCCTCGGAGCCTGGCACCGAGCCGACGCCCACGCCCACCGCGACGGCGACGCCGACGGCCACCCCCACCGCCGGTCCGTCGCCCTGGGACGATGAGCAACTCCCCTACCCGCGGCCGGTGCGCGGCCTGCTGACCGAGGGGACCAACGCGGCCGGCGTCGTCGACGTCCTGCACCGCGCGGCGGCCAGACTGCCGGTCCTCAAGGTGGACGTCACCACCACCCAGGCCACCCTGACCGCGCTCACGCCGGACGAGGACGTCGTGAGTTTCCGCTGGTCCGAGGGCGTCGTCGACGCCGCCACCACCGACTTCCAATACCTCGGCCAGGCGACGTTCGACCCCGCCGACTTCCCGCTGGCGTCCATCGGGCGGATGTTCGACGTCGCCGACCTCCGCGGCGTCCACGGCGAACCCATCTACCAGGTGCAGGAGTACCGCGAGGGCGTGGTGATGCAGACCGTCAGCTCGCTGCCCGAGACCGCAACGGTGTTCTTCCGCCTCGACGGCACCGCCGTCCCCTTCCTCGGGGTCACGAGCGCGGTGGACATCGCGGATGGGTTCGACGCCGTCACGGACGAGCTCGGCCTGATCCACCAGTTCGGGTTCACCGACGAGCGCGGCTACTGGGCCACCTATCCCGAGGGCGACGAGGCGCGCACCCGCATCCGACTGGGCGGCGTGCCCGCATACGAGATCCCCGCCACCGAGGCCGAACTGCCGCAGGCGTACAACCCCGCGCTCATCGATCCCGCGGTGATCTCCATGGTGCTCAGCCGGCACCGCGACGACCCGGAGCAGCCGTGCGAGGTGGCGGTCGACATGAGCCTTCGGCGCAGCGCACCGGTGATGGAGGTCCTCTGCGATGCCGAGACCTTCTACGCGGACCTCGACGGCCGCGACATGACCGACCTCATCGGCTAGGAGCCTGGGTCAGAATCATGCCAGGGATCGGGTGACCGTTTTCGGGGGTCTGAACGCACTTCCACCCCCGATTAGGGGCCGAAACTCCGTTCAGACCCCCGAAAACGGTCACGTCTGTTGTTGAAGGCAGCCTCAGCCGAGGTCGTCGGTGGCGAAGGTGTCGCAGGCGATCGGGTCGCCGGTGTCGAAGCCGGTGCGCACCCACTTCTGGCGCTGGGCGGAGGAACCGTGTGTCCAGTTCTCCTCGACTACGCGCCCGGTCTGCTGCTGTTGGATGTGGTCGTCGCCTACGGCGCGCGCGGCGTCGACGATGCGCGCCAGGTCGTCCTGGCTGACCGACTCGATCAGCGAGGTCTCGTCGCGGATGGTGTGGTGGAACCACACGCCCGCGTAGCAGTCGGCCTGCAGTTCGAGCCGGACCGGCCCGGACCCGGCACCGGTGTCGCCGCCCTGGCGGGCGCGCTGCATCTGGCCGGTGAGGTGCTGCACGTGGTGGCCGTACTCGTGGGCGACGATGTACGCCTCGGCCGCGTAGCCGCCGCGTGCGCCCAGCATGCCCAGCAGATCGCCCATGAAGTCGGTGTCGATGTAGATCTGCTCGTCGCCGGGGCAGTAGAAGGGACCCATATGGGAGCTCCCGGTGCCGCACGCGGTCTGGATGGAGCCGCGGAACAGCTGGGTGGTGGCGGAGCGGTAGCCCTCCACCTGGCCGTCCCAGAAGTCATCGACGGAGGTCACGTAGGCGGGCCAGCGGCACTCGGGGTCGCGCTCGATGTCCGCCCCGGTCCGGCACTCCGGCGCGTCGGCCACCTCACCCGCGGGCTGCCCCGCCTGGCCGCCGGTGTCGTCGCCGCCGAGGAGGTCAGCGGGGTTGATGCCCAGCTGGGGGCCCACCAGCATGAGCAGCACCACGAGGATCAGGCCGCCGGCACCACCACCGATCGCCAAGCCCTTGCCGCGCCGCCCTCCGGCTCCCCCGCCGCCGTAGCGCACGCGCGACTGGTCGATCTTGGCGTTGTCACGAAACTCCATGGCCCCTCCGTCCGTCGCCTCATGGTAGCGCCGCCCGACCCGCTTCCAGCGTGGAACGGAGCCCCCGAATATCCGGGTAGGGTTGAAGAATGCGCGTCGTAGGAGTCACCACCCCGGTCGGTGGCCCCGTCGTCGACTTCCACATCGAGCACGGCGCCCACCCCTCGATCACGCTCTTCGACCTCGGCTACGTCCAGCTGCGCCCGCTGTCGGCCGCGCTCGTGGACGACGAGATCGTCTTCACCGCGCTCGTGCGCGAGGTGGTCCCGGCCGACCACCGCCCGAAGGACCGCTTCCGCGTCCACGTCGAGCCCGGCGACGAGGCGCTCGTGACCGTACAGCGGTTCGCGGCGTATGGGCTCATCCTGTCCGAGCGGGGCCTCCTGGGCACGGTCAACTCCGCGCAGTCGCATGCCGCCGGCGTGTGGACGCTGCCCGGCGGCGGCATCGACCCGGGAGAATCGCCGGCCGAGGCGCTGCGTCGCGAGATCCACGAGGAGACCGGGCAGGAGATCATCATCGACCGCCTGCTAGCCCTGGAATCGGAGCACTGGGTGGGGCGCTCGCTTCGCGGCCGGCTCGAGGACTTCCACGCGCTGAGGCTGATCTACGGCGGCCGCTGCGAGCACCCGACGGACCCCGTCGTGCACGACGTCGGCGGCTCGACGGAGATCGCCGAGTGGGTGCCGCTGCGGGGGTGGCGCCAGCACCACTGGACCAACAGCTCACGCATGATGCTCGCGCAGTACGCCCGCAAGCTGTGGGTCTGGGCCTGAGCCCGGGACACGAAAAACGCCGACGGTCACCGTCGGCGTTTTCGCGTTCCAGAACCCCTGCGGGCTAGTCCCTGAAGTACGAGAGGATGCGCAGGATCTCGACGTAGAGCCACACCATCGTCACGGTGATGCCGAGCGCGGCGCGCCACGACTCGGTGGCTGGCACGCGGGCCTCGACGCCGCGGCGGACCGCGTCGAAGTCCATGACGAGGTTGAGCACGGCCAGCACGATGGCGATCAGCGAGATGCCGATGGCGAGCATGCCCGCACCCCCGCCGATCTCACGCAGGCCGGTGTTGACGCCGAGCAGCGCGAGGACGAAGTTCACCAGCACGACGCCCGCGAAGGCGATCGTGGCGATCGTCACGCCCTGGCGGAACTTGGTGCCCACCCGGACGTTGCCGAACTTCATGACCGCGAGCGTGGCGGCAGCGGTGACGAACGTGGCGAGGACCGCCGTGGCGACGATGCCGGGGAAGAGGGTCTCGAAGAACTTCGAGATCGCGCCGATGAACAGCCCCTCGAAGAGCACGTAGACGCCGAGGGCCAGCGGGCTGATGACGCGACGCCCCGCGACGACGAACACCGTGATCAGGCCGGCGATCGCGGACACGATCCACACCGGCATCAGCATGGTTTCGGGCAGGAGCACGAACGTGGCGGCGGCGATCAGGAAGACCGCGCCGAGCGACACGCCCGTCTTGGCGATGACGTCGTCGTAGGTCATCACCGCGCCGGTGGGTGCCTGCTGGTACTGCTGGTGCTGGTGGGCGTATGGGTCGAAGGTCTGGGCTGCGGCCTTCTGGGCGAAGCCCTTCTGCGCGTAGCCCTGCGGCTGTGCGTGGCCCTGGGGCGCGGCATGCTTCGTGAAGCCTTCGCCACGGCCGAAGATGGGGTTTGCCATGAGTTCTCTTCCTCGGGAGTGCAAGTAGTTCAATAGTAACGGTGTCCTCAAGCCACGCCACTTCGAGATCCGCGTGCGGTCTACCGGGCTGGTGGCGGGGCGAAAACGGCGATGCCGAGGTAGTGCGCTAACGCGCAGAAACTTCATTCCTCGCCACTCGGTCGCCCAGATCGCTCGGTAAAGGATTGCTCAACGAACGAGTGGCGAATCCTGCAGTCTTTGGAGGCGCATCGCCGCTGCGGGGTTGTCGGACGCGATGTAGTCCCAGACAGCGTCCCGGTCATCCAGCGATTGCGACGACCAGACGATCCTCACCGCACCGCAGCTCGGCGCGCGGCGAAAATGGCTCGAACCTCGTCATTGTCTACGCCTTCACCGGCGCCGATCGACGCGCGTGCCGCCGCGACCTTCTCTGCGAGGAACGCCTCATACGCACGAGCACGGCGCTGGTCTTCGACGTACTCGCGCATCATCTCGCGGACCACCTGGGATGCCGGGCGGCGCGCCTCAGCAGCTTCGGCCATGAAGTCGTCGCGCAACTCGGCGTCCAGTTTCAGCGTGAACACTGCATCGAGTGCCATCAGTCACCTCCAGTATGAACAGCGTATATACAAAGTATATACGGGCAGAGCTGCACGGCCCCCAAAGTGGATCCTTTCGAACGCAACTCAGGCGAGTGCCCCCGACGGGATTCGAACCCGTACTGAAGCGGGTTTAAGCCGCCTGCCTCTACCGGTTGGGCTACGAGGGCGCCGCCCCATCCTAGGGCGTCGTCGCCACCAGGATGCTGTGGGCGATGCCGTCGAGGATGTCGGTCTCGCTGACCAGCACGGCACCGCCGGGCACCCTCGCGGAAATCGCCTCCAGGATCAGCGCGCCGGCACCGATCACCTGGGCGCGCAGCAGCGGGATCGTGGGCTCGCGCACGATCTCCTCCACCGGGGTGGTGATCCAGTGCTCCGTGGCGCCGACGATGTCGTCGCGGGTCAGCACCAGCTCGTGGACGGCGGCCCGGTTATACTCCGCCAGCCCCAGCACCCGGGCGGCGAACGTCGTAACCGTGCCCGCGACCCCGACGGCGGTGGCGATCCTGCCGAAGTCGACGCCGGAAGCGTCGAGCTTGCCGTGGACGTACGCGCGAGCCGCGGCGATCTCGTCGTTGGTGGGCGGGTCGTGCGGCAGGAAGCGCTCGCGCACGCGCACGGCGCCGATGTCGAGGCTCGTCTGGTGGGCGATCGTGCCGCCGTCGGCGATGGTGATGAGCTCGGTGGAGCCGCCGCCGATGTCGATCACGAGCGCGGGCATCGCGACGTCGACCCCGGAAAGCACGCCGGCGCTGGAGAGGCGGGCCTCCTCGTCGCCTGAGATGACGTCGACGTCGACGCCGAAGCGCGCCCGCACCCCGTCCTCGAACACGCTCCGATTGGAGACGTCGCGCGCAGCGGAGGTGGCGACGACGCGCACCTCCACATCGCCGTGGGCGGTGATGATCGCGGCGTACTCGTCGAACACGGCAAAGGCGCGCGCGAGCGCGTCGGGGTGGAACTCGCTCGTGGCGTCCACGCCCTGCCCGAGCCGGGCCAGGCGGGTCTCCCTCGTCAGTTCGCGGACCGTGCTGCCGTCGCTGACGAGGATCAGGAGGCGGATGGAGTTGGTGCCGCAGTCGACGGCGGCGACGGTGCGGCTCACGGCCGGACCTCGCACGGCTTCTCCCAGAACGCGCCGAGCGCCTCGAGCGCCTCGTCGCCGAGCGGGTTGACGCCCGGGCCCTTCGCCAGCGAGTGCGCGACGAGGACGTGCAGGCACTTGACCCTCGTCGGCATGCCGCCGGCGGAGATGCCGTCGATCTCCTCGACGTGGCCCAGCTCCTCGCGGTCAGCCAGGTAGGACTCGTGGGCGGCGCGGTACCGGGCCGCAAGCTCCTCGTCGCGGCCCAGCCGCTCGGTCATCTCCGTCATCAGGCCGCTGGCCTCGAGCGTGCCGATCGCGGAGTCCGCGCGGGGGCAGGTGAGGTAGTACGTCGTCGGGAACGGTGTGCCGCCGGGCAGGCGCGGCTCGGTCTTCGCCACGGCGGGTTTGCCGCAGGGGCAGCGCCACGACACCTCAGCCACACCCCGCGGGGTCCGGCCGAGCTGGCCCTCGATGGTGGCGAGATCCTCGTCGGAAACGCTCATGCGCGTACTCCTGGTCATTCGTTGGTGGGTGAGGGCGACGGCGACTCGATGCCGATCACGCGGTCGTCCTCGGCGGGGTCGGGTTCGGGCTCCGGCAGGGGCAGCGGCTCGTCGGCCAGCGCGACGGTGGTCCACATGCGCTCGTACCACTCGCCGGTGATCTCGTCCTCGGCCTCGCCGACGGTCTCGCTGCCGTCGACCGGTCTGCCGTCGGCGCCGATGACCCGGTAGCCGACCTCGCCGGGCATCACCCAGCCGAGCCGGACGCGGGCCTGCGAGCGCACATATTCGGGGTCCTGCCAGCGCTCGAGCTGGTCGAGCTGGTCGGCGATCTCCGCCTGGGTGGCGGCGATTTCGGCGCGCACCTCGGCGAGTTGGCCGGCCTGGACGAAGTAGATCCTGAGGCTCTGCGCGAGCACGAGCGCCAGCCCGAGCACGATGACGATGAGCACCACCAGGCGCCACGTGATGCCGCCGGCCCGCGGCCGCGCCGACGGTGCAGCCGCCTCCGGCTCCGCCGCGACGGACTCCTCCGGCTCCGCCTCCGGCGCCCGCCGTTCGCGCTGCGTGCGTTCCCCCGGACGCGCAGTGGTCCGGGAGCGTGGAGTTCCACGTCCCGGACCACTGCCTGCGGGGCTACGATTCATCACCCCGCAATCCTATGCCTACAGCGCCAGAGGCTCAGCCCTGGAAACGCGGGAACGCGGCGCGACCCGTGTACTCGGCGGCCTCGTCGAGGTCCTGCTCGATGCGCAGCAGCTGGTTGTACTTGGCCACGCGGTCGGAGCGCGCGGGGGCGCCCGACTTGATCTGGCCACAACCCAGCGCGACGGCGAGGTCGGCGATGGTGGTGTCCTCGGTCTCGCCCGAGCGGTGGCTCATCATGGTGGTGTAGCCGTTGCGGTGCGCGAGGGTGACGGCGTCGATCGTCTCCGTGAGGGTGCCGATCTGGTTGACCTTCACGAGCAGCGAGTTGGCGGTGCTCGTATCGATGCCGCGCGCCAGGCGGGTGACGTTGGTGACGAACAGGTCGTCGCCGACAATCTGCACCTTGGAGCCCAGGCGGTCGGTCATGTGCTTCCAGCCGTCCCAGTCCTCCTCGTTCAGGGGATCCTCGATGGAGACGAGCGGGTAGGCGCCCACGAGCTCCTCGTAGTAGTCCACCATCTGCTCGGCGGTGCGGCTCTGGCCCTCGAAGTTGTAGCTGCCGTCCTCGAAGAACTCGGAGGCGGCGACGTCCAGTGCGAGGGCCACGTCGGCGCCCGGCTCGAAGCCGGCGGCCTTGATGGCTTCGACGATGAGGTCCAGCGCGGCGCGGTTGGAGTCGAGGTTCGGCGCGAAGCCGCCCTCGTCGCCCAGGCCGGTGGAGAGTCCGCGGTCGTTCAGGACCTTCTTCAGCGCGTGGTAGACCTCAGCACCGACGCGGAGGGCCTCGGCGAAGGAGTCCGCACCGATCGGGGCGATCATGAACTCCTGGATGTCGACGTTGGAGTCGGCGTGCGACCCGCCGTTTAAGATGTTCAGCAGCGGCACCGGGAGCTGGTTGGCCGTCGGGCCACCCAGGTACTTGTACAGCGGGAGGCCGGCCTCTTCGGCCGCGGCCTTGGCGACCGCCATGGACACACCGAGGATGGAGTTGGCGCCGAGCTTGCCCTTGTTGTCGGTGCCGTCGAGCTCCAGCATGGCCATGTCAACCGCACGCTGGTCGGAGGCGTCGAAGTCCTCGATCTCCTCGGCGATGACGCCGACGTTGGACACGGCCGTGAGCACGCCCTTGCCCAGGTAGCGGCCCTTGTCGCCGTCGCGAAGCTCCACGGCTTCGAACGCACCGGTGGAGGCGCCGGACGGGACTGCGGCGCGACCCTGCGCGCCGGAGTCGAGCTCGACCTCGACCTCGATGGTGGGGTTGCCGCGCGAATCAAGAATCTCGCGGGCCTGGATGAACTCGATGTAAGCCATGGGTGTCCCTTCGAATGGGGTGAACTGACGTGCTCAGCCTACCCATTCCGGCCGCCCGGATGCGTGCCGGGATCAACCAACGGCAACAACCGCTGGCGACGCGCCGTCGGAGCGGGGCGGGCGACGTCGGATCAGGCTTCGGCGCCCTGCACGCGGGCCTCGAGCCGGCGCAGCGCGCGACGGGTGGCTGCGTCGGCGTCGACGCCGCTGGCCTGCGCGCGACTCACGAGCGCCAGGATCTGCTCGCCGACGGTCTCCTCGTCGATCGGTTCGGCCGGGAGGTCGACGTCGACCCCGTGCGAGCGGCTGCGGGAGACCACCTTGTGGGCGCGCGCGATGGAGCTCATGGATTCGGCGATGCCGTCGAGGGCGGAGGTGCGACCCTTCTCCGCCGCCTTACGCTGCTCCCAGTTCGCCCACATGTCGGCGGGCGCTGCCTCGTCGGAGAACACGTGCGGGTGGCGGCGAACCAGCTTGTCGGAGATGCTGCGGGCGACGTCGTCGATCGTGAAGCGGCCCTCCTCCGTCGCGATCTGCGCGTGGAAGTAGACCTGCAGGAGCACGTCGCCGAGCTCCTCGCGAAGGTCGTCGTCGGTGCCGGCCTCGACGGCGTCGACCACCTCGCAGGTCTCCTCGATGAGGTGGTTCAGCAGCGACTCGTGCGTCTGCTCGGCGTCCCAGGGGCAGTCGACGCGCAGCCGCGCCATCACGTCGCGCAGCCGCTCCAGTTGGTTGTCGGTCACATCCCGGCGGGCGTCGACAGCGATCCGGTCTCCACCAGCGCGCCGCCGCCCTCCTGCATCTTGACGCGCCCGTAGCGGGGGTTGAGGTCGAACGACGTGACCACCCGGGTCAGCTCGTCGGTGAAGTCCTCGGGGCTCATCGTCATCTGCAGGCCCTGCAGCGCGGTGTTGAAGGTCATCGCGCCGGTGAGGAATTCGCCGCATTCAGGGTTGGCCAGGATGTCGGCCGGGAACGAGGCCGCCATCATCTCGTCCACCATCGCGGGGTCGGGCTGGGCGTCGCCGAAGATCTCGCCCTGGCGTGCGATCTCGCCGGCGGCCATCGAGAAGACGACGTTGCCGCGCGTGTTCACCTCGTCCACCAGCGGCACGCCGACGGACTCGCAGTTCTCGATCGTGGCGTCGACGTCGGCCTCGGAGATCTGGACGCCCGCCACCTCGGCTGCGGTGCCGCCGGTGGGTGCGCACGCCGTGAGGAGGAGTCCAGCCGCGGCGATAGCTACCAGGGGCTTCAGTGCAGATTTCTTCACGACCCTCAGCGTACCAGCCGGGTCACGACGGCCCCGCGGCACCGTGCGACGGCCCCGCACCCCGAGATCGGGGATGCGGGGCCGTCCGGCTCGTGCGCCCAGGGGGGGTCAGCGCACGCCCGCCAGGTCGCCGACGCGGGCGGCCAGCTCCTCCAGCACGTGGACGTACTTCTCGCCCGTCGCGCGGGTCAGTCCGATCTCGCACGTGCGGTTGTTGGACAGGTGCAGGTCCGCGTCGAGATGCCGGACCGAGCGGCTCTCGTCGGCCGTCGCCGTCGCCGTGAGCTCCTCGTGCAGCAGCCCGCGGTCGCCCGCGAACCCGCAGCAACGCCAGCCCTCGGGCACGACCGCCTCGTCAGCCACCAGCCCTGCGAGCAGCAGCAGCGAATCGTTGGACCCCATCCGCGTCGACGAACACGTCGGGTGGACAGCGGCGCGGGCCGCGCGGGTCAGCGGCGGCAGCATCGGCGCCACGTACTGCGCCACCCAATCCGTCGCGTCGAGCACCGTGATGCCCTCGACGCCGTGGTTGGCAAGCGACGTGCGCACGCCCTCCGTGCAGGAGATGTTGTCGCACACGAGCGGCAGCTCCCCGCCGCGGGTGTGCTGCACCACCCAGTCGGAGAGCTTCGCCCTCATGACGTCGTAGCCCTGCTCCAGCCCCTTCGACTTCCACGGCGTGCCGCAGCACAGCTCCTGGATCCCGACGGGGGTGCTCAGCGTGAGCCCCGCATGGTTGGCCAGCTGGCGCACCGCACCGGCCACGCCCGTGCCGCAGGCATGCTCGGTGCCGAACATCGTGCCCACGCACGCAGGCATGAAGATCGCGTCGGGGTTCGCGGCCGGCATCGGCTTGCGCAGCTTGCCACCACCGGGCAGCTCCTTCGTGAGGTTGGGGATAAGATCCTCCCCCGCGACCTTCCGTGCCGCGCCGAGCACGCCGCGCACGAGCGGAGTGGGCACCACCTTGGTCACGTTCATGCCGACCTTCGCGACGCCGAGGATCTTGCTCCAGTGGTCGGCTGCCACCTTCCAGCCCTTGTCCAGCAACTCCGGCTGGGCCTCCTTGCGCATGTCGCGCACGAGGTCGCCGGTGTTGATGTTGACCGGGCAGGCGGTCTGGCACATGCCGTCGACCGCGCAGGTCTGGACGACGTCGTAGACCTCCTGCTCCTTGAGCCGCTTCGCGAGCGCGTGCTCGCCGGACAGCTCGGCGGCGGCGATGGCGCGCTGGATGACGATCCGCTGGCGCGGCGTGGTGGTGAGGTGCTGCGACGGGCAGACCGGCTCGCAGTAGCCGCACTCCACGCAGTCGTCGATCACCTCGCGCACCTCGTCGGTGGGCTTGATGTCCTTCAGGTGCTGGTCATAGTCCTCGGTCAGCACGGAGCCGGGGTTGAGGATGGTGTGCGGGTCGCAGGCGTTCTTGATCTCCCACATCATCCCGTACAGCTCGTCGCCGTACTGGCGGCGCACGAACGGGGCCATGATGCGGCCGGTGCCGTGCTCGGCCTTCAGCGTGCCGTCCTTGCCCAGGATGAGCTCGACGAGGTCCTCGGTGAAGTCCTCGTAGCGCTTCAGCGAGGCGGGGCCGGCGAAGTCCTCGGTGACGAGGAAGTGGATGTTGCCGTCCTTCGCGTGGCCGAAGATCACGGCGTCGGCGTAGTTGTGCTGGTCGAAGAGCACCTGCAGGTCCGAACAGACGCCGCCGAGGGACTCCATCGGCACCGCGACGTCCTCCAGCAGCGCGGCCGTGCCCTTGGGGCGGTTCCACGCGACCTTCGTGTAGAGGCCCTTGCGCATCACCCACATCTGGGCGCGACGCGCGGCCTCCTGCGTGAGTTCCGGCTTGTCGGTGAGGCCGCCGAGCCCGTGGAAGACCTTCTCGCCGGCTTCGACGAGTTCGCCGATGCGGTCGTCGTCCATCGCCTGGTACTCGACGAGCAGCGACGCGTGCTGGTCCACCTTGAAGCCCGACGGCAGCACGCTGGCGGCGTCGTCACCCATGGCGCGGATGGAGGCGGCGTCGATGAGTTCGACGACGTCGGCGCCCGAGTAGACGAGCTCCGGCAGCGCGAGCGTGGCGTGCTCGAGCGAGTCGAACAGCAGCAGGCTGGTGGCAGTGCGACGCGGCAGCGGCACCGTGCGGAAGACCGCTTCGGAGACGAAGCCGAGCGTGCCCTCGGAGCCCACCATGAGGTGCTCGAGGATCTTCGCCGGGGTGTCGTGGTCGAGGAAGGAGTTGATGCCGTAGCCCATCGTGTTCTTGATGGCGTATCGACGGCGGATGTCGTCGTAGAAGCGCTCCCCGCGCAGGGTGTCGCGCAGCCGCTCGAGCACCTCGACGAGCTCGGGTTCCTCCGCGCGGAGGTGGGCGTCGGCCGTCGGGGAACCGGTGTCGACGACGGTGCCGCTCGGCAGCGCGATCGTCATGGAGTCGACGGTCTCGTACGTGTTCTTCTCCGTGCCGCAGGTCATGCCGGAGGAGTTGTTGGCGATCATGCCGCCGATAGTGCACGCGATCTCGGAGGCCGGGTCAGGGCCCAGCATGGTGCCGAAGCGCGCGAGCGCGGCGTTGACCTCGCGAACCGTGAGGCCGGGCTGCACGCGCACACGCTTGCCGCCGTCGAGCACCTCCATGCCGCGGAAGTGCCGTCGGACGTCGACGGTGAGGCCCTCGGAGAGCGCCTGGCCGGACAGGCTGGAGCCGCCGCCGCGCAGCGTCATCGGCCAGCGCATCTGGGCCGCGACGGCCATGGCGGTGCCCACCTCGGCGGCCGACTTCGGCCGCATCACGGCGTCGGGCGTGCGCAGGTAGTGGGACGCGTCGACGGCCAGCGCCATGCGGTCCAACTCCCGGGTGCTGACGGCGTCGCTGCCGAGCGCGGCCCGCAATGCCTCCACAGCCGCCTGATTGCCCTTTCCGAGAAGCGCTCGGGATGTTGTGACTGACATTGGTGCTCCGTTCCACATCGAACTTGCTAATTGGCCCTACCAACCACACTACATCTGGTCCGACCGAGTTGTGCGCCGGGGTGGGAAAGTTCCCGAGCGTAGAAAACGAACGTCCTAATGGAGGGCCTAGCTGGTCCCCAAACCACCGCTGGGAGCCTGTTGCTGAATGGGAAATCACCGAGCATGGGCTCCGCTTCGTGGTTCCTGAGCTCGCCGACGAGGAACGAGTCTGCGATTGGTCGAAAGGCTCCGCGCCTCAGCCTCGACGGCACCATTTGATGGTTGAGCTCGCCCGCGACGCGGTCCCTGAGCTCGTGCCGCGACGAAGTCGCCGCACGATGGTCGAAGGGAAG
>JAAYZP010000184.1 GCA_012514785.1 Propionibacterium sp.
GAGGACTCCAGCAGGTCGCCCGTGACGATCACGCCGGGATCCTGCGCGACGACGACGATGTCGGAGCGCGTGTGGGCCGGGCCGAAGTGGACGATCTCGACGAAACGGTTGCCCAGGTTCAGCGGGAATGCCAGGCTGAACGTCCGCGTCGGGCGCAGCGCCTCCGGAGTGTCGTCGCCCACGATGTTCTCGTGCGCGATCGACTCCACGCCTTCCATGCCGGCGAGCCCGTGCCAGTGATCAAAGTGGTGGTGGGTGATCACGACGTGCTCCAGCGGGACGCCCGCGAGTTCTCGCGCGCTGGCGAGCACGGCCGCGCCCACCTCGCTGGTGCCGCCCGTGTCCACCAACATGGCGCGCTCGTCGCCGGCGATACACACCACGTTGGCGTCCTCGGGCTGGGTCACGGTGCCCCATACGCGATCGGCCACTTCGTTCCAGGAAATCTGCATGGCCCCAGCATAGAGACCCGCGACGAGAGCGCTACGCAGCCGCGACCACCCCCGTGCTCGGCAGGCCGGGCCTCGGCTTCACCGACGGCGGCGGCGTCGCGCTGGCCGAAGCCGAGGCCGACGGGCTGGCCGATGGCGTCACGCTCGGCTCCGGCGACGGAGAAGGGGACTCGGTGGGGGTGGGTGTCTCCTCGACGATAGTGACCCCCTCGGCGAGCCCCACCGAGAAGTGCCCCGGCTCCTGGCATTCGTCGCCCACACCGTCGCCGTCCGCGTCCTGCTGGTCGGGGTTGGCGACGTCGGGGCAGTTGTCGAACTCGTCGGGGATCTCGTCGCCGTCGCGCGTGATCGCGAGCCGGGTGCTGCCCAAGGAGTGTTCACCGTTGGAGTCCGTCACCCGGACGCCGACGAAGCCGGTGATGAGCTCGTCGTAGCGATGTGTCGTCATCGGCTCGGTGGTGGTGGTCTCGTAGGTGCCGTCACCGTCGAAGTCCCACTCGTAACTCACGATCTGCGCCCCGATCGCGTGGCTGCCGCGGGCATCCAACGTGACCTCCGTGCCCACCTTCGCGACGTAGGGTCCCTGGAGCCAGGCGAACGGCTTGTCGAGGACGTCGGAGACCGCCTCCACGAAGCTGTCGGCGATGTCCTCCGAGCCGCCGACCCTGAACACGATGCCTCCCGTCTCGTCCACGAGCGAGGTCATCGACGCATCCGCTGCGGAGGAGGTGTCCACGAGATAGATCTGCACCGGGTCGACGGCGAACGCCCTGTCGGCCATGTCCTGCCACGTGAATCCGGTCACCGGCTCGGGGTCCTTCGGCGGGGCGTCGCCGAGCACAAGCATCGTCTTGCGGACGCCGGGGCGCCAGGCGAGAGAGAGCCCCGCGTCGATGCCGCTGTAGACGGATTCGGCGTCGTCGCCTCCGTAACCCAGCTCGATGGCATCCACGGCGGCCTGCAGGGCCGCGACGTCGGAGGTGAAGTCCAGATCCACACGGGACGGGTAATCGTCGGGCCCGCCGCCATCGCTCGGGTGATCCTGGTACGTGACGAGCGCGTAGCGGACCGTTCCGGCACGCTCCTGGACGGCCGCTGCGATCGAGTGCACGTTCGCGCGGACCGCGGCGATGTCGTCGGACATCGAACCGGTGGTGTCGATCGTGAAGACGACGTCGATGTCGGCACTGTTGCCGCCGATCAGGGGAGCGTTCGCGCTGACGCCGGTGACCTGAACGAGCTTCGCGTACTCCCGGTGCCCGATGCGGTTGGGGTGCCAGAAATTCGTCATGGTGAACGAAGTGGCCGCCTCCGTGATGCCCAGAATTCCGACATCGCCGTTCGTCTCGGCCATTTCGTTCAACCACCGGTAGCGGTTGGCGAACCAGAACCGTGGCTCGGGCTCGTGGCCCGCGAAGGCCTCGGGGAGATCGTCGATGTACTGTACGCGCCCGTCCCATTTCTCGTTGAGGCGGTCGGCGAGGTCCTGCTGCTGCTCGAGGGCTTTGATGCCGAGTGCGCGCACCGCGGTGGCGGCGTCGTAGCTCACACCATCCTTCTCGAGGATGAACGGCTGGTCCGTCGCCAGCAGAGGGTAGGACATGAGGACGACCTGCGACGTGGGGCGGCCCGTCATCCTCTCCGAGAGGAGCAGATCGATGGAGGCTTCCAGTGCCGTCAGTCGCTCGGGGAGGATGCTGTCGGCGGCCTCGACGGCGGCGCGGCAAGCCTGGGGCGTGGCGCCTTCGGAGATGCCACGATGCTCGGGGCGAAGCAGGCGGCGATAATCCCCGAGAAGTTCACGTCGTTGCCGCCCATCGTCATGAGCACGATGTCCGTCTGGGAACCGACGAAGTCTGCCTGGGGCTTGAGGGTGAGCTGGCATGCGTAGGAGTAGGGGCGGAGGAACGCGCCGCCTTCCTGGACGTTGTACTCCACCGACTGGATGTCGTCGCTGCTGTTGGCACCACAGACATCGTTGGCCTCCAGCTTGGCCAGGGCGTCAGCTTCGGAAGAGGCAAAGATGCCCTTGCGGGACTGCGACTCCATCTGTCGTGCGTTGAAGATGTCCGCGGTGACCCCGCCGGAACAGGCACGGTTGTCGTACGTGGCGCTGATTCCCTGCTCGTTCACCCAGTCAGTGAAGTGCTGCCCCCAGTTGAGCGAGCTGCGGAAGCACCCTTGGGGCCCGAAGTAGGAGCCTGCGCCGTTTCCGGCGGAGAACGAGTCGCCCAGCTGGACGATCGACAGCTTGTGGGTGACGGGGGTGGGGGCGGAAGCGGACGGCACTGGGGCGATGGTCGAAAGTCCTGCGATGAGCGCAGCGGAGAGCAGCGCGGCTGAGATGCGGTTCAAGGGGTCTCCCGGTTGATGAGGCGGACCGATAGCTGGTCGCGTTGGTCGTTGATCGAGAGGGAACAAATCCTGGGTGGCTCATCCTTCGAGCCTCCCCATGCCAAGAGCGCCTCGTTGACGGGCCCATCGGCCCGCCAACCCGCTGCTTCGGCTGCGGCGACCGCGTCGGCCAGCACTTGCTCCGCCTCCGCGTCACCCAGTGCGAATCGATGCCGGACTTCGGCGTAGCTGGGCTTCCCCAAGGTGTTCTCGTAGCCGGATTCCTCGGCGTTCGTGAGGGTCAGGCCGAGGAGATCCACATCGGCGAGTTCGTCGGAGCGCAGCACCTCCAGGAACTCCTCGTGCACCTTGCCCCGGAAGCACGATGACAAGAACGTCGGGGTGGCGAGGGCGCCCAGCAGCAGGCATCGTCGCGCAATGTGCATCGCCGTCACCCTTCCCCCGTGAATATGTCGAAAGGTAGCAGCGCTGGCGAGGATAATAATGGTTTCTCAGAAACCCGTGCGGGAGACATGGCGGGACGCTGCACCCGCGCGATTCGGCCGAGGCGGGAGCGCCGGGTAGGCTGGCACTCGGTACAGGTGAGTGCTAGTAGGAGGTGGCATGCTCGACGACCGGAAACTCAAGGTCCTGAGGGCGATTGTGACGGACTACGTTGCCAGCCGCGAGCCCGTCGGCTCGAAGGCGCTGGTGGAGCGCCACCAGCTCGACGTCTCGGCCGCGACGGTGCGCAACGACATGGCGGTCCTCGAGGAGGAGGGCTACATCACCCAGCCGCACACGAGCGCCGGCAGGATCCCCACCGACAAGGGCTACCGCCTGTTCGTCGACAAACTCGCCCGCATCAAGCCGCTGTCGCCCGCCGAGCGACGGGCCATCACCACGTTCCTGGACGGCACGCTGGACACCGACGACCTCGTCGCCCGCACCGTACGACTGCTGGCCCAGCTCACCCACCAGGTGGCGATCGTGCAGTACCCGGTGACCCAGCGCGGCCAGATCCGGCACGCCGAGCTCGTGACGCTGAGCCAGGAGCGGGTGCTCGTCATCATCGTGACCGCTTCCGGCCGGGTGGACCAGGGCGTGGTGGAGGTGGGGCACATCGAGCCCGACGCGCTCTCCGAGCTGCGCAGCGGCATCATGGGCGCCGTCATCGGCCGCACGCCGAGCGAGGCCGCCGGCGCGCTCGCCAACGTCCTGGAAACCATCCGCCCCGAGTACCGCCCGATCGCGGCGAGCGTCGTCGCCACCACCCTGCAGCTGCTGGCTGCGGAGCCGACGGCTCAGGTCGTCGTCGCCGGCGTGCCCAACCTCGCCGGCGTCCACTTCGAGGACAACCTGCGGCCCCTTCTCGAAGCGCTCGAGGAGCAGGTCGTGCTGATGCGGCTGCTCGGCGAGGCCGCCGGCGACGACGTGACCGTCCGCATCGGCCAGGAGAACACCGCCGACGGGTTCCAATCGACGAGTCTTGTAGCCAGCGGGTACGGTTCGGGCGAAGCCAGTCTCGGCGTCGTCGGCCCGACGCGCATGGATTATCCGGCCACCATCGCTTCCGTGCGCGCAGTGGCGCGTTACGTGAGCCGTTTCCTCATGGAAGGTTGAATCGCACACTGTGAGCACGAATGACTACTACGCCATCCTCGGCGTCGAGCGTGATGCTTCCCCCGAGGCCATCAAGAAGGCCTACCGCCGCAAGGCGATGAAGGTGCACCCCGACGTCGCCCACGACGACGCGGACGCCGCCGACAAGTTCAAGGAACTCAGCGAGGCGTACGAGGTGCTGAGCGATCCCAACAAGCGCTCGATCTTCGACCGCGGCGGCGACCCCCGCCGGGCCAACGGAGGCGCGGGCGCCGGCTTCTCGGGCTTCGGCGGAGGGTTCGCCGGCGGCTTCGACTTCACCAACCTCGTCGACGCCATGTTCGGCGCCCAGGGCGGACGCGGGGGGCCCCGTTCGCGGGTGCGCCGCGGTCAGGACGCGCTCGTGCGCGCCGACCTCGCACTCCATGAGGCCGTGTTCGGCGTCACCAAGCCCATCAAGGTGGACACCGCCGTGGTGTGTCCGAAGTGCACCGGCAAGGGCGGCGAACCCGGCTCCGAGCCGGTCACCTGCACCACCTGCGAGGGCCACGGCGAGGTCATGCAGATCCAGCGCAGCTTCCTGGGCGACATCCGCACGTCGCAGACCTGCCCGAACTGCCGTGGCTACGGCACGACGATTCCCCGCCCCTGCACCGAGTGCTCCGGCGAGGGGCGCGTGCGCTCGAAGCGCACCATCTCCGTGCGCATCCCCGCCGGCGTATCGACGGGCAACCGGATCCATCTGGAGGCCCAGGGCGAGGTCGGCCCCGGCGGGGGACCGGCCGGCGACCTGTACGTCGAGATCGCGGTCAGGCCGCACGACACGTTCCGCCGCGAGGGCGACGAGCTCGAGATGGTCGTGAAGCTGCCCATGACGGCCGCAGCCCTCGGCACGACGGTCGAGCTGGCGACGCTGGAGGCCGAGTGGGAGAAGTCGGACGAGGCGGACCGCAAGGTCGACGTCGAGGTGCCCGCGGGCACGCAGTCCGGCACCCGCCAAGTGATCCAGGGCCGCGGTGTGCCGCGGCTGCGCGGCGGCGGCCGGGGCGACCTTGGGGTCACGTTCCTCGTGCAGACCCCGACCAAGCTCGACGACACGCAGCGCGACCTGCTGCGGCAGCTCGCCGAACAACGCGACGAGAAGGAGCCCGAGACCGTCTCCAGCGACGGCAGGTCTGGCGGCTTCCTGGGCTGGCTGCAGGACAAACTCTCGTGACCGCAGCGCTGTTCCTGGCCGAGTTCGACGACGTCGAGGTGGGCCGGCAACTGCGCGTGGACGGTGACGAGGCGCGGCACGCGCAGGTCAAGCGCATCGCGGTGGGCGAGACCGTGCTGCTAGCCAACGGCCGCGGGCTGGGGGCCGAGGGGGTCGTCGTCGCGATCGACAAGGGATCGTTCGAGGTGCGGGTCGAGCGCGTCCTCCGGGACGCGCCCCGTCGTCACGTCACCGCGGTCCAGGCGCTCGCCAAGGGAGACCGTGCGCTGCTCGCGGTGCAGATGCTCACCGAGGTGGGCGCGAGCCGGATTGTCGCGTGGCAGTCGGACCGCTCGATCGTGCGCTGGACGGGGGAGCGCGGTGACAAGGCGCTCGCCAAGTGGGAGGCCACCGCGCGGGAATCCGCCAAGCAGGCCCGCCGGCTCACGGTGCCCGGCGTCGGGTTCGCCACGACGAAGCAACTCGCCGAGACCCTGGGCGAGGTCGACACCGTCCTCGTCCTGCACGAGGACGCCGAGGCCCACATCCGCGACGTCGAGCTGGGCACCGGCTCCGTGGCGGTCGTGATCGGTCCCGAGGGCGGGATCGCGCCCGCCGAGCTGGCCGCGCTGGAGGCCGCGGGTGCGACGTCGGTCAGGGTCAGCGAGCACGTGCTGCGCACCTCCACCGCCGGCGCCGTCGCGCTCGGGCAGCTGGAGATGCGGTGAGCTTCTCCTTCGAGGTGAGGGAGCGGATCGACGGCGCCCCCGGCCGCACCGGCGTGATCCACACCCCGCACGGCGACATCGAGACCCCGGCGTTCATCGCCGTGGGCACCAAGGCGACGGTGAAGGCCGTGCTGCCCGAATCCGTCGCGGAGCTGGGCGCGCAGGCCGTGCTCGCCAACGCCTACCACCTCTACCTGCAGCCCGGCTCCGACATCGTCGACGAGGCCGGCGGGCTGGGCCGGTTCATGAACTGGCCGGGCCCCACCTTCACCGACTCCGGCGGCTTCCAGGTGATGAGCCTCGGCGCCGGCTTCAAGAAGGTGCTCGCCATGGACACCGCCGGCCTGCAGGACGACGACGTGATCGCCGACGGCAAGACCCGCCGCGCGCACGTCGACGAGGACGGCGTGACGTTCGTCTCGCACATCAACGGCGACCTCCACCGGTTCACCCCCGAGGTTTCGATGCGGATCCAGCACGAGCTGGGCGCGGACATCATGTTTGCCTTCGACGAGCTCACCACCCTGATGAACACCCGCGACTACCAGGAGTCCTCCGTCGAGCGGACGCACCGCTGGGCGGAGCGCTGCCTGGCGGAGCACCGTCGGCTCACGGCGGCACGCGCCGACAAGCCGTACCAGGCGCTGTTCGGGGTCGTGCAGGGCGCGCAGTACGAGGACCTGCGCCGTGGTGCGGCACGCGGCCTGGCGGAGCTCGACGTCGAGGGGCAGAGCTTCGACGGCTTCGGCATCGGCGGGGCGCTGGAGAAGTCGATGGTGGGGGAGATCACGGGCTGGGTGGTCGACGAACTACCCGAGGACAAGCCACGCCACATGCTCGGCCTCTCCGAACCCGACGACTTCTTCGCGGCCATCGAGATGGGCGGGGACACGTTCGACTGCGTCAACCCGTCGCGCGTGGCCCGCAACGCCGCGATCTACACCGCCGAGGGCCGCTACAACGTCAACACCGCACCCCACCGGCGCTCCTTCATCCCGCTGGAGGAGGACTGCGACTGCTACACCTGCGCCCATTACACGCGCGCCTACCTCCACCACCTGTTCAAGGCGAAGGAGATGCTGGCCTCGACGTTGGCGACGATCCACAACGAGCGCTTCACCGTGCGCCTGGTGGACAACATCCGAGCGGCCATCCGCTCCGGGGACTTCCACGCGTACCGCGACGAGTTCCTCGGCCGCTTCTACGCCGCCCGCTGACGAATCATTCCCGGAAGTTGTACCGACTACGGTTCAACTTCCGGGAGTAAACGGCGGACATGCCGGGCATCGATGACGTCGCCCCCGCCAATCATGCAGCTCGAGGCAGTCCGCTACCTGCCGCGCCGTCCGGCACGGGGTGTCCGCCATGTCCTGCCAGCCGTAGCGCAACGTCAGCAGGTTGCGTTGCAAGGCGTGCTCATTGTCGCGATAGCGGTCGCGGGCTTCGTCGGCGTGGAAGCGTTCGCCGTCGAGTTCGACGATGAACCCTTCGTAGAGCGCATCCACGCGCCCGCCTTCCAAGCGCACCTGGCGCTGTGCCGCCGGCAGCCCGTGCGGCGCGAGGACGCGGCGGGCGAACAACCACTCCAGCACGCTCTCGATCCCGGCCGACGACGCCTCGCAGAGCGACTGGACCACACGCCGGTGGCGCTGCCGGGGCCGCGCGTCGAGGGTATCCACGATGCGCCCGGGCAGCGTCAGCTGCTGGGCCAGCGCCCGCGTGACGGCGGCCACGACGTCGTGCTCCCGCCCGCACCGGGAAGCGAAGTCCAGCAGGCTATCCTCGACCGCGGTCGGCGGCGGGTTGCCCCGTGCTGCACGCGCACCGCAACGGAAGGCGACCCGACCGATCGGCGTCGAGAAGTCCTCCCTCGCCGAAGGCGACCAGACGTCGATCGTCCGCGGGACATCCGGGAGCACGCCGTGCAGGAACAGCGCGGCCGCACCACCCGCGACGCCACCTGCCCCCGCCCGGAGCAGGCCGGCCCACAGCACCGAGTGCCAGCTGGGCGGCGTCGTCGCGTAGAGTCCTTCGGCGACGCGAATCCAATCCTGGCTCCACCGGTGGATCACCCTGCGGGTGATGCCGGCGTCGAGGAGTTGCCGCACGGCGACCACACCTGCCTGGCTGGCGGACAGGGATTCGACGTGCGGGGGCACAAGGGTTCTGGGGCGCATGTCGTCGATCCTGCTCGACGAAGTCGCTGGAAGGAATGGACTACAACACGTAGGACAACACTATTTGTGATCAGACCCGGAAGTTGCACCGTAGTCGGTACAACTTCCGGGAGTGATCGACCGGCTCGCTCAACCGACGACGCTCCGCGCCCCGGCGGCGCTGCGGTAGTAGGCGAAGAGGCAGACGACGAGCGCCCCGGTCGCGATTGCCACGTCGGATTCCGACGGCGCCAAGGGCACGCCCTCGCCGGAGACGCTGGCCAGCACGTTCCACCCCAAGTGCCCTTGCGCCACCAGCAACGCCGCGAACCACAGGATCGAACTAACGGGCCCGAACGTTCGCCCGACCAACGCCGTGGTGAGGCAGGCCAGCGCCAGCACGGCGACGATGTTGCAGCCGAACGCGACGAAGTAGCCGGGTGGCGCCAAGTCAGCCAACAGCCGGGGGTCGGTGAACACCGAACCCGCGGGCATGAAAGCGACGTAGAGGTCGGTTACGCTCCATAACCACCGCACGAGCAAGGGCAGGAAGGCGAATAGTGCGACGATCAGCCCCGCGGCCAAGGTGCCGAGGGCGGCGAGGGGGCGCGGCGACTGGAGCTCCACCCAGTCGAGGCGGGGCTGGATCCCGAATAGCGCCGTCGCCCCTCCGATGATGGTCAACAGTTCGTGCATCTGCACGTACCGTGGCTCGTTGATGGGTGCCCACGGGCCGTCGAAGGGCAGCCACCACCACAGATAGAGCGCGGCGGTCGTCAACACCACCGACGAGGCGGTCAGCCACAGGGAGCGCCCACCCGCCCAGCGCCCCAGCGTCACGGGAGGTCCGCCGTCGTCAACGCACACGCGGCGATGGGCCCACGCCGTAGGCCGAACCACTCCGCGAACTCCTGATCGCTGAGTGTCGCTAGTTGGGTTGCCGCTTCCTCGTTCCAGACCCCAGTCTCGTCGAGCCGCCCCGAGTAGGCGGAGCGCAACTCCGCCGTAGGGGAGGATTGGGCAGCGCGGAGCAGCAGTTGATGCGTCAGCACTTCCGCCAGTGCGGAGCTACGTTCGTCGCGGCAGTCGACGCCGAGGCCGCTCAGCATCGCCGCCGCCGAAGTGAGTTCGACATCGAGCCATTCTGCGGCGTCGCGCCTCATGCGGCCCACAGTTAACACGTCGTCCGGTCCGGGCCCTGTCACCGCCGCGCCTGCCAGATCCTGGGTGATGGTGAAGGGTACTGCTTCATCCGTCTGGGTCAGTCGTATGAGCGGTGCGAATGCCTCGGCGATGAACCCCCGATGCGGGTCGTCGATCTGGTAGACGCAGATGTTGAGCCGATCGTGGGCCTCGCACCGCACCTGATCCCCGGGATCCTCCTCGACGAGGATCGGCTGCTGATATCCCACCACGGCAGTGACCGCCAGCGGGAGCGCCAGCCAGCTGAGACTCACGAGCCCACGAGGTTGCGCCGCCGCCCTCCAGTCCGCCAAACCCGTCGTGATCTTCACGGCGACGATCCACACCAAGCCAAAGTAGAGGATTCGCAACAACTCCACCTGCCAAGCGAGCATCTCACCTCGGGCCGGAAGTCCCACAGACCATACATAGGCCGTGCTCATGATGGAAACGGGACGGTTCGCCAGGAGCTGGTCGTTGATCACGAAAGCCGGTAGCAGGGTCACCAACACCACCAGCAGCGGCGCTACCAGCAAACCCAGTCGCTGTCCGGTGAGCGCCGCGGCGCATGCCGCCACTGGCAGGAGCGAGGCCAGAGCAACCAGCACCGCCGCGAACGAGACCAGATCCGGCGCTGTCCAATACTGCGTGGTCAGCATAACCACGACGACAGGTGCCGTGCCGAGGAGCGCGCCCAGCAGCGTTGCGGCTGAGAGCGCACCGAGTTGCCGGACGACGATGGCAGCGCGGGGCCGCCCGGGCGCCGGGCCGACGAGGACCGAATCCGGAGCGTGGACCCGCATGATCCACACGGCCAGCCACCCGAGGGGCAGGGACCAGTACGGCAGCTGGGTTTTCAGACTCCGCACGAGATCCCGCATATCGGAGGCAGCGAACGAACTCGTGAAGAACTCGATGTTCATCGCGAACGCTAGGGTCGCCGCCCCGAGGCTGACAGCGAGGAGCATCCGCAAGCTGTAGGGCTGCAGCCGGGAGATAGCGGAGATCATCGAGGGTCTTGTCCCGCCGCCTGGACCGCGTGGTAGCCGGCCTCCAGCGGTGAGGCGTGCTGGTCGGCAAGTGTCGCACCCAAGTCCCGGAGCTCGTCGAGGCTGCCGGTGAACCGCACCTCGCCTTCACGCATGACCACCACTTGGTCCGCGACGGTCGCCAGATCCTCGACGAGGTGCGTCGAGATCAGCACCACTGACTGTTCAGATGCCTGGACTATGGTGCGGCGCAACTGCTGCCGCTGCACCGGATCGAGACCCACCGTCGGTTCGTCGAGTACGAGAACCGGGGGCCGGTGCACCATCGCGCAGGCCAGGCCGAGGCGTTGGCGCATCCCGCCCGAGAGCGCTCTGGCTCTGTCGCTCGCGCGATCGGCGAGATCCACCGTCGCCAGCACGTCGTCAACCGCTCCATCGAGGCTGGGCCCGGACAACCCCTGGGCCCAGGCCGCGTACTCCACGTTGCGCCTGAGGGTCGACCACTCCATCAACTCGAAGCGCTGGGGCAGGTAGCCGACGAGTCGCCTCACGTCGACGGCGTTCTTACGCGTCCATGCCAGCTCCCCGTGGCGGATAGTGCCCCGCTGGAGCGGCAATGCGGTGGCCAAGAGCTTCATCAACGTCGTCTTTCCTGCACCGTTCGGGCCCAGCAGCCCCGTGACGCCGACGGGCAACGTCAACGATGCGTCGGCCAGGCCCTGGCGTTTCCCGTACTGATGGGAGACCGCCAACACCTCGACGTCCGTCAGACAAGCTGCCACGAGAGGCTCCCTTCGAGTGAGCGGACAAGACGGACCCTCACGCCAACGAAGTTTAGAGGTGGCGTTGCAGCAGGGCTATCCCCCGATGGGGCCATATCCTCAGGTGAATCTGCACGCTGACGGATCACTCCCGAAAGTTGTACCGACTACGGTTCAACTTCCGGGAGTGATCGGCCATCGACGAGGACCCGGGCCTGGGAGCCGGACGGCAGGCGGGTTCGCGGCGCTTGACGAACGCCACCATGCAGAACACGACGATGTCCGCTGGGCTGGCCCACAGCCAGCCGGATGCTGAGGTCCTCGCGTCGTCGTTCGACGGATGCGCGCGCAAGGTTGGCGACGGAGAGCGCAGCCAAGCTCAGTGCACGCCAAGTTCGCGCGATTGGCCGTTTTGTCTCTTTCCTTCAGCCGATGACCCCGGTGCGGATGCCCCACATCGCGGCACCCATCCGATCGGGGACTTCCAGCTTGCGGAGGATCGCGGAGACGTGATTCTTCACCGTCTCCCTGGAGATCTGCATGCGTCGGGCGATCTGGTCGTTGGTGAAGGACTGTGACAGCAGTTGCAGCACTTCATGCTCGCGATCGGTGAGGGGCGATCGTTCAGGGGCTGAGGACGGTGTGGTCTCGACGTGGAGTGGGACGGCGGTTGAGAGGGGGCGGAGCCCGCTGGCTGCTGCCCTCAGCCCGAGGGCGATGCTCTCCGGGGGATCGGTCTTGACCAGATAGCCGAGCGCTCCGGCAGCGAGCGCGGTCGACATGGAGTGGGGGTCGTCGACCGAGGTGAGCATGACCACCTTCAGGGCGGTGAACTCGCTGAGGAGCATCTTGGTCAGTCGGTGGCCGTCGGTGCCGGGCATTCGCACGTCGATGGCCACGACGTCGGGGAGTGTGGCGGATCGGCGCAGTGTGGTCACCGCCTCGCTGGCCCCGGCAGCTGTCCACAGCACTCTGAGCCCAGCGTCCTGCAACAGTTGGTCGAGGTATGTGCGCACCAACGGATCGTCATCGACGAGCGCCACCGTCAATGACTCGTCGGTCAGATTCCTAGGCATGGGCTACGGCGTTGATGGGGAGTGTCACGCGAAGCCCGAATTGGTCGTCTTCCGCGGTGATGCTGACGTGTCCACCCAGCGCTTGCACTCGTTGGTGCATCCCGGTCAGGCCCAATCCACGCTGATCGGGTACGTGCTCTGGGGTATTCAATGGGCGTTCGTTCAACCAGGTGAGTTCCACGCTGTCGACTCGCGTGGTGATCGCCATCGCCACGCGGCTCTGCGGGGATGCATGGGTGCAGATGTTGGCTGTAGCTTCGCGAATCACCCGCTCGGTTTCCCGAGCCAACGGCGGTGGAAGATCGGGTAGCGTGCCTGCCGAATCGGCCACGTCGAAACCCGCCGAGCGCAGAGTTTGGACCGCGGCCAGCCACGCTTGCTGCACGGAGTTGGGGTGTGATGGGGAGCACTCGTCGGGGCTTGGGTTGATCACCGCGCGGAGTTCGGTGGCGCCGGCCGAGGTGATCTCGATCATTGTGCGGAGGTCCTCACGCACCCCGTCGGGCAGATCCGGACGTCGATACAGACTCCGGGCGACGACCAGCGCCTGCGAGAGTCGAGCACCGGCGGAGTCGTGAATAGCCTCGTGCAGCCGGGTCCGCTGCAGCGTCGACTCCAAGTCTCTTGCCAGGGCAGCCATTCGGCTTCCTGCAAAGGCAAGGCGGATGAACTGGCCCAACAAGGTAAGCGTTGCGAGGTGCACTGTGCTGGATACCACGTCTGACGCTGACGCATCGTTGAGGAAGACTTCGACCAGGAGAAGGGTGCACGTGACCGTCACAGCTGCCCAGGTTGGACGCCGAGAGTTGGCGTCCACACACACGGCATATGCACCGAACCACGCGGCTCCGTAGTAAGGCACGGAAGAGATCAGCGGCACGGTGGCAAAGACGGCGACAAAGAGCAATGACCAGATGGCTGGACGCCTGCTCCAGGCCACGACTACCACCAGTGCTGCCAAGCCTGCGAGCCATACCGGTTCTCCGGCGAACTGCTCACCCTGGAGGTAGGTGCCCCACCCAGCCCAGCCCATGAATGCAACCATGAGCAGCAACAAAGCCCGACGAACCCAGACCCATCCAGGCCAGTCGGGTCGAAACTCGGCTCGCAACCCCATGGCGTCAGGCTATCCCTTGGCCAGCTGACAATCCTAACCACGGATCACTCCCGGAAGTTGTACCGACTACGGTTCAACTTCCGGGAGTGATCGACCGTCGACGAGGACCCGGGCTACTCGACCGGACGGTACGCGGGTTCGCGGCGCTTGACGAACGCGACGGCCCGGTAGGTCAGCGGCAGCACCAGCACCTCGACGAGCACCTTGTAGACGTAGCCCACCAGGATGTAGTTGACCATGTTGGCGCCGGTGAGCACGCCGTAGAACGCCACCATGCAGAACACGACGGTGTCCGCCGCCTGCCCCACCAGCGTCGAGCCGAGCAGCCGCACCCACAGGCTGCCCTCCGGGGCGCGGGACTTGATCTTCACCAGGACCCA
>JAAYZP010000185.1 GCA_012514785.1 Propionibacterium sp.
GAACTCCTCGATGTCGGGGTGGTCCACGTCGAGCACGACCATCTTGGCCGCACGACGCGTGGCGCCGCCGGACTTGATGGTGCCGGCCGACGCGTCGGCGCCGCGCATGAAGGAGACGGGGCCCGAGGCGGTGCCGCCGGAGCTGAGCAGTTCCTTGGAGGAGCGGATCCGGGAGAGGTTGAGGCCGGCGCCGGAGCCGCCCTTGAAGATGAAGCCCTCCTCCTTGTACCAGTTGAGGATGGAGTCCATGGAGTCGTCGACGGAGAGGATGAAGCAGGCGCTGACCTGCTGCGGGGAGGGCGTACCGACGTTGAACCAGACGGGCGAGTTGAATGCGAACACCTGGTTGAGCAACATCCAGGTGAGCTCGTGCTCGAAGATCTCGGCGTCGGCATCGGCGGCGAAGTAGGAGTACTCGCGGCCGGCGGCGACGTACTTGCCGACGACGCGGTCGATCAGGGTCTTGAGGCTCGCCTCACGCGCCGGCGTGCCCACGGCACCCCGGAAGTACTTGGTGGTGACGATCGTCGAAGCGTTCAGGCTCCAGCTGGTGGGGAACTCCACACCGTGCTGTTCGAAGACGGTCTCGCCGGACTTCCAGTTGGTCTGCACGACGTCGCGCAGCTCCCACTCGACCTCGTCGTAGGGATGGATGCCCTCGGTGGTGAATACGCGTTCGATCTTCAACCCCTGAGCCTTGGTGTTCTTTCGCCTCGTCGTTGTGCCTTTGGTGGCTGTCGCCGTCATGATTTCCTCTCCGTGGTGGTGCTTGGGCCACTCGTGGCCAGTTGCTCGCGCATGCCGTCGATCTCCTTGACGAAGTCATCGACGGAGTCAAAGTTCTTGTACACGCTGGCGAAGCGCAGGTAGGCGATCGCGTCGAGGTCCGCCAGGGGGCCCAGGATGGCCACGCCCACCTCCTCCGCCGGGATTTCCGCCAGACCGGAGGCCCTGAGGGTCTCCTCCACCTGCTGCCCGAGTGCCGCGAGCTGGTCCTGCGTCACAGGGCGCCCCTGGCAGGCCTTGGACACGCCTTTGATGACCTTGTCGCGGCTGAATGGTTCCAGCACGCCGCAACGCTTCACCACGTGGAGCACGACCTGCTCGAGCGTGGTGAACTTGCGGTCACATGCGCCACATACACGGCGTCGGCGGATCGCGCCGCCGTCGTCGGTGGCGCGGGAATCCGACACGCGGGTGTCGGAGTTGCGACAGTATGGGCAGTGCACTTGCGCGACCTTCCGTAGCGTGGTGTACGTGAAACGTCCAGTGAACCGGAAACCTTCAAAAACACAAGCGGTAGATGAATAACGTCCGTGTAACTACTAGATGTGGGGTTTACCGTACGCCCGGAAGGGGACTTGGTCAAGTGCTTCGGCGCGTCACCTTCCGGCGTGTCCTGAGGCCGCCGCGGAGATCGGCTGCCCCGACGCGGAGTCGGATGTGACGGCGTCCACATAGCCGGTGACGCCGACCACGGCCCCCACTACGGCGATCACCGAAATGGCGGCCACCTTGAGGTGGAGTAATGCCGCGCGCGCCACACTGGGGCGCTCTACGACACACGAGGAAACGCCGCCGCGGACGACGCCGCGGGCACCCCTGCGTGGATGCGCGACGACACCACGGGTAGCGCGGATACGACCCTGCTTGCTGACTGCGATGGTGCTCATGGGTGACCTCTCAACTGCCATGTACGTTTGTACGATTCGAGTGTAATCGAGTGCGCCAGGAAATACAACATCCATTCGAACGCCGGTTTTCCTGGTCACGACTGAGTCAACACGGCACCTCTGACAATTCTTTTCCGCCCGACACGCGCACGAAGATTCAAACAAGCGTTTCGCACGGATGTAGGATTGATGCATGAGCAGCGAAGAGTCACCACAGCGACCAGTCGGACGGCCCTCCGCCGCGGCGATCGAGGCCGAGTTCGGCGCTCAGCCCGCCCGCCGCGGCATCTCGTTCCGCGCCAACCGCATCCTCCAGATCATCCGCAACTCCATCGAGACCGTCGGCTACCCGCCCAGCGTCCGGGAGATGGCCGAGCAGGCCGGCCTGGCCTCGCCGTCGAGCGTCACCTACCAGCTGAAGGCGCTGGAGAAGGCCGGCTACCTCCGCCGCGACCCGAACCGCACGCGCGCGCTGGTGATCGTCGACCCCGAGACCGGCGAGCCGGAGTATCAGCAGCAGCGGGAGGAGCAGCAGCACTCCCCGCACAGCGTGCCCACTCCCCTGGTCGGCCGCATCGCCGCGGGCGGCCCCATCCTGGCCGAGCAGCACATCGAGGACATCTTCGCGCTGCCCACCCAGCTCGTCGGCAGCGGCGAGTTCTTCATGCTGGAGGTCCAGGGCGATTCGATGATCGACGCGGCCATCTGCGACGGCGACTGGGTGGTCGTGCGTCGTCAGCAGGACGCCAACAACGGCGAGATCGTCGCTGCCCTGCTCGACGACGAGGCCACGGTGAAGACGCTGCGCCGCCGCGACGGCCGGGTCTGGCTGCTGCCGCACAACGAGCACTACAGCCCCATCGACGGCACCCACGCCTCGATCATGGGCAAGGTCGTCGCCGTGATGCGGCGCGTCTGACCCCCGCCCGCACGAACGAGGGGCCCGCACCGACCGGTGCGGGCCCCTCGTCGTCTCGGTACTGAGAGCTAGACCTAGACCTTCACCTCCGCGGGCAGGTCCGCGACGATGGCCTGCGTCGAAGCCTTCGCGTCGCCGAAGCACATCACCGAGTTCTCCTTGAAGAACAGCGGGTTCTGCACCCCGGCGTAGCCGGCGCTCATGGA
>JAAYZP010000186.1 GCA_012514785.1 Propionibacterium sp.
CGTGAGGAACCGCCCGAGGCCAGGGCGGACCTCGACGAGACCGTCGTGCTCGAGCAACTTGAGCGCCTCGCGCGCCGTGCTGCGCCCCACGCCGAACAGCTCGACGATCTCGGGCTCGCTCGGCACGCGGTCGCCCGGGCGCATCCCGTGCGTCCGGAAGTGCTCCATGAGCGCGTCGCGCAGCTGGATCGACATCAGCCCGTGCTGCCCGATGATTGGGACGACGCGACCGGGAGACCCAGCCATCATCCGCTCCTCTCCATCCGTTCGAGCGGGTCCTGTCGGAAGCCGCCTCGATGATGGCAGGTCTGCGCCGCGGCGGCAGCGCCCGCCGCCATCGAGCCCTCGACCGATCCCCCCTGGCCCCACACCGAGAGGAACCCGGCGATGAAGCTGTCGCCGGCGCCCGTGGTGTCCACGACGTCGACCGGCAGGGCCTTCTGCGTCCACCACCGGGTGCCGTCGAACGCGATGCTGCCCTGCGCGCCGCGGGTGACGACGGCGAGGCGGGCACCCCCGGCGAGGGCCGCCACCGCGGCCTCCCGCGCAGCCTGCTCCTCCTCGCCCGGCGAGCAGAAGGCCACGTCGAGGTTGTCGAAGCCCTCCGCGACCGCGCAGTCCTGGCTGACGAGCGCACCGCGCTTGCGGAGCTCCGCGCGGATCTCCGCCGCGAACGGGGTCCAGCCGATGTGCACGACGCCGCGGGCGGCCATGGCGTCGAGCTCCGCCGCGGTCGGGCGGTAGTCGGCGCAGGTGCCGAAGTCCTCGCCGGAGAGGTGGCGCTCGCCGTTCGGCGCCACCGTCACCTGCGAGGTGGACGTCGTGCCGGGGATCTCGAGGAGGTGCGCCACGGACACCCCGCGGGCGACGAGGGCCTCGCGGACCGCCCGGCCGCGCGCGTCCGGCCCGACGGCGCCGAAGTAGGCGACGTCACGCCCGAGCTCGGCGAGCCGCACCGCGACGTTGACCGCGTTGCCGCCGACGAAGCTCAGCTCCTCCGCGCCGACGTACTCGTCGATCGTGTTGTCCCCGACCGTCGCGAATCGCATGTCACACCCTCCTGACCGGCGCCCGGCGCCGAGCCTCACTTGCCGATCCCGTCGGCGAGGCCGCGGACGAAGTACTTCTGGGAGAGGAAGAAGAGGACGATCATCGGCACCGCGGCGATCGTCATCCCGGCGAACACGGCCGGGTAGTCGGTCACGGCGCGCGAGGAGAGCGTGGCGAGGCCGACCGGCAGCGTCTTCAGCGACTCCGTGCCGACGAAGATCAGCGCGAACAGGAACTCGTTCCACGCGAAGAGGATCTGGAGCACGACGGCGGAGACGAGGATCGGCTTGCACATCGGCATCGTGATCCGCCAGAAGATCTGCGCCCGCGACGCCCCGTCGATGAACGCCGCCTCGTCCACGGACGACGGCAGGTCGATCATGTACGAGCGGATGAGGAACGTCGTGAACGGGACGCGGAACGCCGTGTACAGGAGGATCAGCGCCCAGTACGTGTCGTAGATGCCCCAGGCCTGCAGGAGCTTGACCAGCGGGATCACGGCGACCGTCGGCGCGAGCATGAGGCCGCCGACGATCACCATGAGGATCGTGCGGCTGAAGGGGATCGTGACCCGCGTCAGCCCGTAGGCCGCCCACGCGCTGAGGAGCGTCGTGAAGACGACGCTGGCCCCCGTGACGATGACGCTGTTGACGAAGTAGACGCCCACCCCGCGATCGATCGCGCGGCCGTAGCTGCTGAGATCGGGGCTCGCGGGCAGCGCGAAGGGGTCGCTGAGGATCTCCGTGTTCGTCTTCAGCGACCCGATGCCCATCCAGAGCATCGGGTAGATGACGATGATCACCAGGCCGATGAGCCCCCCGAGGACGAGGAGCCGGCCGATGAGGTGCCAGAACGCCCGCCGGTCCAGCGTCGTCGACGGCCGCCGGCCGTCGGCCCGCGCGACACCCGTCGCTATCGTCGCCGTCGTCGCGCTCACCAGACCACTCGCTTCCTGCTCGTGTACCGCACCTGGACGATCGCGAGGGCCAGCGTGATCACGAAGATCACGACGGCGATTGCGGCGGCGTAGCCGAAGTCGTTCTTGACGAACCCGCTCCGGTAGAGCCAGGTGCCGAGCACGTGGGTGGAGTTGTCGGGCCCGCCGGAGGTCATGACCATGACCTCGTTGAACACCTGGAAGGCGCCCGACATCGTGACGATCATCATGAGCCCCGTCATCTCGCGGATCAGGGGGATGGTGACGGTGAAGATCTGCCGGAAGGGGCCCACGCCGTCGATGGACGCCGCCTCGTAGATCTCGTTCGGGATGCGCTGGATCGCGACGGCGAAGAGCAGCGTCGAGTACCCGAAGCCCTGCCACTGGCTCATCGCGATGATGGCGAGCATCGCCGTCGACGAGTTGCCCAGCCACGCCTGCTGCAGGTGGTCGAGGCCGACGGCGTCGAGGATGCCGTTGAGCAGCCCGCCCTCCGGCTGGTAGATGAACGAGAACAGGAGGCCGGTCACCGTCAGCGACATCGCCGACGGGAGGAAGTAGATCGAGCGCAGCGCGGCACGCCACCTGCCCGACTTGACCTGGCTCTCGATCACCGCCGCCAGGACGAGGGCGAAGAACACCTGGAAGACGACGGAGATGCCCGCGTAGAGGACGTTGTTGACGAGCGACCGCCAGAAGACGGGGTCGTTCGCCATGCGCGTGTAGTTGTCCAGGCCGACGAAGCTCAGCTCGCCCGTGAACAGGTTCAGCTTCGATGCGCTGTACCAGAAGTTCAGCACCAGCGGGTAGTAGACGAACACGAGCACGAGGGCGAGCCCGGGGATCACCCAGACCAGAGCCCGCCAGCGCCGACCGGTACGCCCCGCGGTGGGGCCTTGACCCCCGACCCGCGAGGCGTACCGGACGAGCCCCAGCGGACCAGCGTGCTCAGCGGTGGTCCGCTCGGACATGCGTTGCTAGCCCTTCGCTGCCTCGGAGGCCGCCTGGATGGCCTCCATGACCTCGGCGGCCGTCCGGTCGCCGCTGATGAACCCCTGGACCCCGGAGAGCCATGCGTCCGCGACCTCGGGGACCGTGACCGTGTCGAGCCAGATCGACATCGAGGTGGCGGACTGGAGCACGTCGATGCTCTCACGCAGCTGCTCGGTGGAGTTGGCGTCGCTGAGCGATCCCTGGACCGGGCTGGGGATGCCGGTCATCGCCGTGAGCTCCGCGGCGTTCTCCGTGCTCGTGACGAACTTCATGAAGTCGATCGCCAGCGCCGGGTTCTTCGACCGCGAGTTGATGAGGAAGCCGTCGGGCGCGCCGGTCAGCGAGCCGGGGTCGCCCTCGGCACCGTCGGCGACCGGCAGCTTGAAGATGCCGTAGCCGTCCTTCTCCGCCTGGCTCCCCTCGGGCACGGTGGCGCCGAACTCGAGGTTCTCGACGTAGAACATCGCCGCCTCGCCGCGCGAGAACGCGTCACGCTCGGTGTAGTAGTCCGAGCCGTTGGCGTCCCGCTGGGTCACGGTGCACTCGAGGAGGATCTCCTCGAACTGCTCGAGCGAGGCCAGGTAGCCGGGGTGGTCCCAGGTCGCCGTCTCGGGGTCGAAGTCGGCCTGGAGCGTGTCCGGCGGGATGTTGTAGCTGTTCAGCTGC
>JAAYZP010000187.1 GCA_012514785.1 Propionibacterium sp.
GGCCGGTGGTCCAGCGCACCGGGGCCACCGTCGGGATCCCGAGGCGTTCGTAGACCTGCGCGCGCCCCTGGTCGTAGATGCGGGCGACGACGTTGTCCACCTTGTAGATCTCGCGCACCACGCGGGCTGCGAGGATGTTGGAGTTGTCGCCGCTGGAGACCGCGGCGAAGCCGCCGGCCCGGCGGATGCCCGCAGCCTCCAGCACCTCGCGGTCGAACCCCACGCCGGTGACGTGGAGACCCTTGAAGTGGGGGCCGAGGCGGGAGAACGCCTCCTCGCGGGTGTCGATGACCGCCACCGAGTGCCCGCGGGCCTCGAGGCCGCGCGCCAGCATCGCGCCGACGCGCCCGCAGCCCATGATCACGATGTGCATCCGTGTCTCCTAGTATTCGTTCGAACGGTATCACCGGCAACGGGAAGGAAACGCGTGGCTGTCGAGACAGTATTGGGCGAAGTGGCGCACGGGGGACACGTCGTCGCACGGATCGACGGCAAGGTCACGTTCGTCACCGGTGGGCTGCCGGGCGAGCGGGTCGAGGTCGAGGTCACGGAGCGCGGCAAACGCTTCGACCGGGGGCACGTCACGAGCGTCCTGGAGGCGCACGCCGAGCGCGTCACGCCGCCGTGCCCGATCGCGGGCCTCTGCGGGGGCTGCGACTGGCAGCACGCCGGGCCGGGGCTGCAGCGGGAGCTGAAGCGTCGCGTCGTCGCGGAGCAGCTGCAGCGGCTGGCCGGCATCGAGTGGGACGGGGAGGTGGAGGAGGTCGGCCCGGTGTGGCACTGGCGCACCCGGATGCACTACCGCGTCGCCGACGGCGAACCCGGCCTGTTGGCGGCGCGCAGCCACACCGTCGTGCCGTTGCCGGAGGAAGGCTGCCGGATCGCGGTGACCCCGCGCCCCGAGGTGCCGGCGGGCGCGAGCGAGCTGCGCGTCGTGGATGCGGCCTCGGGGCACGAGGAATTCGTGCCCGGTAAAGCGGGCGGTCGGGTGATCACCGAGCGGGCCGACGGCCGCGACCACAGGCTCGCCGCCGACGGGTTCTGGCAGGTGCATCCCCGGGCCGCCGACGTGCTGGTGGACGCCGTCGTGCGTTCCCTGCAGCCGGGGGAGGGGGAGCGGGCCGTCGACCTCTATTGCGGGGTGGGACTGTTCGCGGGCGCGCTCGCCTAGCGTGGGTGCGACGTCCTCGGCGTGGAGCTGAGCCGGCACGCGGTCCGGTTCGCGCGGCAGAACGTGCCGGGCGCGAGGTTCGAGGCGGCGTCGGTGGACCGGTTCCTCGGCCGCCTCCCGGAGCGGGCTGACATCGTCGTGCTGGATCCGCCGCGCAAGGGGGCGGGGCGCGACGTGGTCCGGGCCGTGGCGGCGATGGCGCCGCGGACGATCAGCTACGTCGCCTGCGACCCGGCGGCGTTCGGGCGCGACCTGGGCTACTTCGCCGAGCACGGCTATCGGCCGGGAACGATCGAGGCGTTCGATTTTTTCCCACAAACGCACCACGTAGAGTGCGTAGGGACACTGACCAGGAAATAGACCACTAGACTGGGCGGCGAATCATGTTTCCGCCGAAGGAGAGCGATGAGCGTCAACAGTTTCGGGGCCAAGGCGAGCCTCGATGTCAACGGTACTTCCTACGAGATCTTCAGGCTCGATGCTGTGCCGGGATCCGAGAAGCTGCCGTACAGCCTGAAAATTCTGCTCGAGAACCTGCTGCGCACCGAGGACGGTGCGAACATCACCCGGGAAGATATTGAGTACCTGGGCAATTGGGACCCCAGCGCCGAGCCCGACCACGAGATCCAGTTCACGCCCGCGCGTGTCATCATGCAGGACTTCACGGGCGTGCCCTGTGTCGTCGACCTCGCCACGATGCGCGAGGCCATGGTCGAGCTCGGTGGCGACCCCTCCAAGATCAACCCGCTGTCCCCGGCCGAGCTGGTCATCGACCACTCCGTGATCGCCGAGGTCTTCGGCATCCAGGGCGCCTTCGAGGCGAACGTGGACATCGAGTACCAGCGCAACCGCGAGCGCTACCAGTTCCTGCGCTGGGGCCAGACC
>JAAYZP010000188.1 GCA_012514785.1 Propionibacterium sp.
TCGCCCAGATGGAGGCCGAGGCTCTTCTGTTCGCCAGGATCAGCGTGAGCGGCCCCGGCCAGAACGCTGCGGCGAGTTCCTTGGCCCCTGCGGGCACCGTGGCCACCAGCGCGCGCAGCATCGTGGGCTCGGCGATCAGCACCGGCGGGGGCATATCCGCCCCCCGCTGCTTCGCGTCCAGCAGTTCCTTGACCGCCTCGTCGGAGAACGGGTCCGCGCCGATGCCGTAGACGGTATCGGTGGGAAGCACGACGGTCTTGCCTGCGGAGACGGCTGCGGCGGCGGCCTCGAGGCCCTCATCGCCCATGGGGAACTGATTCACGTGCTCCATCTTGCCACGCCCATCCTCGCTCACGCCTCCTGCACCGCGGTGGCGAAGCGATCCCTGCCGGCGAGGTCCCGGTGCCCCTGCACGTCGGTGAAGCCGGCGCCGCGGAGCTGTTCCAGCACGGCCGCCTGGTGCGACTCGTCGTGCTCGAGGACCAGCGCGCCGCCCGGTGTCAGCAGGCGCGACGCCGCCCCGGCGACGGCGCCGATCATGCCCAGGCCGTCCTCACCGGCGAACAGCGCCTCCTCGGGATCGCGCATCACGTCGCCGGGCAGCGCGTCGCGCACCGTCTCCGGCACGTAGGGGGGATTGACGACGACGAGGTCCACCATCCCCGCCAGTTCGGGGAAGGCGTCGGCCAGGTCCCCGATGTGCACCTCGACGTCGCACCCCTCCAGGTTCTTCCTCAGGTACGGCTCGGCCGCGCGCGAGCGCTCGTTGGCGTGCGCGACGACGCCGCCGAGCTCGCGCACGATGGAGCGGATGATCGCCCCGGAGCCCGCGCACAGCTCCACCACGCGGCGGCCCTCACGCGGGGCCAGCCAGTCGATGGCCCATCCCGCGACGAGTTCAGTCTCGGGGCGCGGGATGAAGACGCCGGGCCCGACGGCGAGCGTCTCGTAGCGGAAGTGTGCCTCGCCGGTGATGTGCTGGACGGGCTCACCCGCCAGCCGTCGGCCTGCGAGCGCGCGGGCGGCAGCCACCTCGTCGTCGTCGAGCTCCCACTTTGTCAGGAGCGCGCTGACGTCGACGCCGGCCGCGTGCGCGACGAGGAGCCGGGCGTCCGCGCTCGGGCTGGGCAGCGAGGCGGCCGCGAATGCGTCGGCGAGTTCGAAGATGAGGTCGACGGGCCTGGTGGGGGTCACTGCCCGACCGCGGACAGTCGCTCGGCCAGGTCCTGCTCCGCGAGGGCGTCGAGGACGGGGGTGAGGGCGCCGTCCAGCACCTGGTCGAGGTTGTGCGCCTTGAAGCCGATCCGGTGGTCGGTGATGCGGTTCTCCGGGTAGTTGTAGGTGCGGATGCGCTCCGAGCGGTCCACGGTGCGGACCTGCGACTTGCGGTTGGCCGCCGCCTCCTCCGCGGCCTGCTCCTCCGCCAGCGACGTCAGCCTGGCGCGCAGCATCCGCATGGCGGACTCCCGGTTCTGGATCTGCGAGCGCTCGTTCTGGCAGCTGACCACCAGCCCGCTCGGCAGGTGCGTGATCCGCACGGCGGAGTCGGTGGTGTTCACGCCCTGGCCACCGGGGCCGGAGCTGCGGTAGACGTCGATGCGGAGGTCGTCCGTGTTGATCTCGATCTCGTCGGCCTCCACGTCGGGCGAGACGAGCACCCCGGCAGCCGAGGTGTGGATACGCCCCTGGGTCTCCGTGACCGGCACCCGCTGCACGCGGTGCACACCGCCCTCGAACTTCAGCCGGCCGTACGGGGTGTGGTCCGAGTTGTTGCCGCCCTTGACCGCGACGGTGATCGACTTGAAGCCGCCGAGATCGGTCTCCTGGGTGTCGAGGACCTCCAGCTTCCAGCCGGTTTCCTCCGCGTAGCGGCTGTACATCTTGAACAGGTCGCCGGCGAACAGCGCCGACTCCTCCCCGCCCTCACCGGACTTGATCTCCAGGATGGCGTCGGAGTCGTCGTTGGGGTCCCGGGGCGCCAACAGCCGCGTCAGTCGCTCGGTGGCCGACGCCAGCTGCTCGTCGAGGCTCGCCAGCTCGTCAGCGAAGGCAGCGTCCTCGTCGGCCAGTTCGGCGGCTGCCTGGCGGTCCTCGGTGAGCCGCTCGTACTCGTGGATGCTCTCCACCACCGGCCGGAGCGCGGCGTAGCGACGCCCGACCCTGCGGGACTTGCTGAGGTCGCTCAGGATCTCGGGGTCCGCCAGCTGTGCCTCCAACTGGTGGAACTCCTCGACGAGTGGTGCGGCATTCTCGAACATGGTGGCTTCCTCTTGGCTCAACTGTATCTACGCAAAAGGACGCCGGGGGTAACCCAGGCGTCCCTTGCTCCACTGATCCGGCAACGCTGGCGCGTTGCGCGGAACTATTTCCGCTCGTAGCGGCGCTGGAAGCGCGCGACACGGCCGCCCGTGTCCAGAATCTTCTGCTTACCCGTGTAGAAGGGGTGGCAGGCAGCGCACACGTCGGCGCTCATGGCACCGGTGGTGTTGGTGCTCTTCGTGACAAAGGTGTTGCCGCACGTGCACGTGACCGTGACGTCCTGGTAATCGGGGTGGATACCCTTCTGCATGATCTGATCTCCTCGTGTGGTTTATTCCGGGTCGCATGGACGTATGCGTGAACCGGCACGGCTATCCATTATGCCGCGTGGTGAGCCGACGACCAACTCAGCCGTCGACCGACGGCGTGGTCTTCAGCACGGACAGCATGAACTCGTGGTTGTCCTTGGTCTTGCGCATCCGCGAGAGCAGGGTCTCCAGCGCGCCCGCGTCGTCGAGCCCCGAGAGGGCCCGGCGGAGCTTCCAGATGATCGTGAGCTCGTCACGGCCGAGCAGGAGGTCCTCGCGTCGGGTGCCGGAGGCATCGACGTCGATCGCCGGGAAGATGCGCTTGTCGGCGAGCTCGCGGCGGAGCCTGAGCTCCATGTTGCCCGTGCCCTTGAACTCCTCGAAGATGACCTCGTCCATCCGGGATCCGGTCTCGATGAGCGCCGTGGCCAGGATGGTGAGCGAGCCGCCGTCCTCGATGTTGCGCGCGGCGCCGAAGAACTTCTTCGGCGGGTAGAGCGCCGCGGAGTCGACACCACCGGAGAGGATCCGGCCCGACGCGGGTGCGGCGAGGTTGTAGGCGCGCCCCAGCCGGGTGATGCCGTCGAGGAGGACGACGACGTCGTGGCCGAGCTCCACGAGACGCTTGGCGCGTTCGATGGCGAGCTCGGAGATCGTCGTGTGGTCCTCTGCCGGGCGGTCGAACGTGGACGCGATCACCTCGCCGGAGA
>JAAYZP010000189.1 GCA_012514785.1 Propionibacterium sp.
ACCCCGAAGAGGTCGAACAGCACAGCAGTCATGACACCACTCTACGTAAATACACTGGGACGGCATGATCGATGTCACCCGAACCGCCGACCTTGTCGCACCTGATCTGCTGGGCTGTGTCGTCACCCTCCACGGGGTGTCGGTGCGGCTCACCGAGGTCGAGGCCTACCTGGGCGCCGAGGACGAGGCCGCCCACACCTACCGCGGTCTCACCCCGCGCAACGCGACCATGTTCGGCCCGCCCGGACGACTCTACGTCTACCTCTCCTACGGCATCCACCTGGCGGGCAACATCGTCTGCGCCCCGGAGGGCGTCGGGCAGGGGTGCCTCATGCGGGCCGGCGAGGTGGTGGGCGGGCTCGACACCGCTTATCGACGCCGCGGGGACGTCCCCTTCGAGCGCCTGGCCTCCGGCCCCGGCAACCTGGGCAGGACGCTGGGTCTCTCCCTGGAGGACAACGGCATCGAGGTCACGCTGGAACCGCCTGCGGAACCGGTGGAGTGGGTGGCCGGACCGCGGATCGGGATCTCGCGGAACGTGGACGCGCCGCTGCGTTTCTGGATCCCCGGGGACCGCACGGTCTCCAGGCGGCGGGGACGGCCATGAATAAGGCCCCTTTACGGGACTCCTTATTGATGGAAAAGGGCTGTTTTCATCAATAAGGAGTAGGATCGGGGGCGATTCTCCTGTTTTCACCACCAGACCTGGATTGAGCACGCACATGACCTACCGCCATCTGAAGAAGGTCTTCCACGCGGTCGGAGCGTCCGCTGCTGGTGAGCTTCACCTGGCTCGACGCAACAGTGAAGCCGCACTGCGGTGGGATCTACCCGTGGGTGAGCACACTCTCTTCTGCATCCTCATCCCAGAACTCGTCTCCCTGGTCGAGGTCATTCACCGGCAAGAAGTGGAAATCACAAGATCATGGGAGCGCCTTCCCCCGGGGGTCCGAGGACATTACATCCGTTCACTCCTTCTCGATGAGGTCGTGTTCACCAACGCCATCGAAGGGGTGCAGTCCACACGCCGCCAGATTCAGGACGCTCTGGAGGACGTCCGTGGGGCATCGCGACAGCACCGCCGATTCCGGGAACTCTCTCACCTTTACCTGGCACTCGGCCACGGCAACGGTGTCGTTCCCACATCAGTGCAGGAGATCCGGGAGCTGTACGACAAGATCATGGACGGAGAACTGGAGGAGGGGGAGCGCCTCGACGGTGAACTGTTCCGCGCCGAGCCGGTCGATGTCACCGACCCCGGAGGCAGGTCCGTGCATCGTGGCTTTCAGCCGGAGTCCAAGATCATTGAGGGCCTGCACATAACGTTGATGGCGATGTCTGAAACGCAGCACGCACCACTCGTGTCCGCTGTGATGTCACACTTCATGTTTGAGTGCATCCACCCGTTCTATGACGGCAATGGCCGGACAGGTCGCTACCTGCTGGGACTTCGCCTGAGTGAACTGCTGTCGACGGTGACAGCCCTGAGTCTCTCTAGAATCCTGCACGAGGACCGCCGGAAGTACTACAGGGCCTTCTCTGATGTTGAGGATCCGCTGAACCGTGGTGACGGAACCCCCTTTGCCCTCATGATGATGGAGGCGATCTCCGAATCACAGCAACAACTCCTCACGGACCTGGTCGCACACCATTACCTTCTCGGGCAGCTCGACGAGGAGATGGAGAACCTTCGACAGTCCGGCGAGATCGAGCCGGAGCATGTGAGGAGAATTCTCTTCCTCCTGGGCCAGATCGACCTTTTCGGGACCTCCTCCGGAACCAGGCTCTCTGAAATTGCCGCCTACCTGGAATTGTCCGAGCAGCAGACACGCCACTATCTCAGGAACATGGAGCAGGATGGGCTGGTGTCCACGACGTCGCTGCGTCCTCTCCGTTTCATCCTCTCCCCTCAGGGCAGACGTCTCCTGAGGCTTCCCGAACCCGGTACCGACTGGTGAAGACCGTATGCTGGGAGCATGAACAGCTTCACCATTCGCCGCGAGGCCGAGGCCGACATCCCCGCCATCCGGGATCTCACGTCGCGCG
>JAAYZP010000190.1 GCA_012514785.1 Propionibacterium sp.
GCATCCTTGGCGGAGCGCAGCAGCTCGACGGAGGCGGGGCGGTCGGTGCGCAGGGTGGTGAGGTCGAGGACGAGGACGTCGTCGGCCTGGATGGCGCCGCCGCTCTTCTCCTCGGCCCAGTCCGGCAGGGAGGAGGAGGTGTAGCCGAACGTGGCGTCGCGGGCGAACTCGGACTCGCCCACGGGTACGAAGCCCTCGGCCTTCGAGCCGGCGTAGTGCACGCCCCCGACGGTGATGCGCCCGGCGTCGCCGAACGCCGGGACGACGACGATGCCGTCGACACCCACGCCGGTGGACTGGCGGAACTCCTCGGCGATCGTGAGGGGCTCGAGCGGGAAGTGGCCGCGCAGCGTCGAGTCGGAGCGCGAGATGAACGCGACCCGGGCGCCGTCGGCGGCGGCGAGTGCGGCGGCGACCACCTCGCGGTTGACGCGGGCGGCGTCGTCGGGTGCGAGCGAACGCGAGTTGGTCATCACGTAGACGGCGGGCTTACCCGTCGCGAACGCCCAGCGGAAGTCGTCGACCTCCCACGCGGTGAGCACGGGCAGGTCGGCCACCGACTGGGTGCCGGTGGGGTCGTCGTCGAGCACGACGTAGACGGTCTCGTCGTCGGCGCGCTCGCGTGCTTCCAGTACTTCATCGGCGGAGACGCGCACCAGCTCCGGGCGCCCCTCCAACAATTCGGACAGCGATGTCATCCTTCACTCCTTCGTGAACCCCTGACCTCAGAGGTCTAAGGTCATAGTAAGCAGGGGCCGTGGTGAAAAGCAAGGGGTGGGCTCGGCGCGGTCGCGCGGGAAAGTCTTCACAACGCGCCACTCGTTTCGTCAGCAAAGGGTTTCCGGTGCCATCGGCCCGAACGAGCGGCAGATCGTGAAGTTCCTAGAGCGTGGCGATGTCGTCGTGCGTCTGGGTCATGTGGTCGCGCATCGCTTCCTTCGCGCCCGCGCTGTCGCCGGCCGCGATCCGCTCGACGATGCGACGGTGGTGCCCCTGGGCGCGCTCGCGCACGTTGGCCAGCGACGACGCCGTGTACCGCGACGCGTACAGCGCCTCGGAGAGCGGGTTCATGATCGTCGCGAGGAACGGGTTGCCGGAGGCCTGCAGGATGGCGGTGTGGAAGTCGATGTCGATCTGGGTGGCGGCCTCCGCGTCGCCGGCGGCGTTCGCCTCGTCGTAGCGGTCCAGCAGCGCGCGCATCTCCTCGACGTCGGCCTCGCTGCGGTTGAGGGCCGCGAGCCCGCACGCGCCCACCTCGATCATCCGGCGCACCTGGGTGAGTTGGATGCCGAGCTCGCGCTTCGGGGTGGTGCGCGCCATGGCGCGGATCACGGTCGGTAGGTCGCGCCACTGGTCCCGCGGATTCACGAACGTGCCGCGCCCGTGCACGACGCGCAGCACCCCGCGGTCGCTCAGCGAGCGCACCGCCTCGCGCATCGTCGGCCTCGAGACGTCGAGCAGCGACGCCAGCTCCGCCTCCGGCGGCAGGGCTTCGTCGTCGGCGATGGTGCCCTCGATGATCTGGTCCAGGATGCTGTCGATCGCTCCGTCGACGAGCCCCGCGCGGCTGGCCTTCACGGCGTCAGTCGCCCAGGCCGGTGCCGACGTCGCGTGCCGTGCGGATCCAGGGGTGGTCCTTGGGTACCAGCGAGAGGTTGCCGGCGACGTCGGCCAGCGGCACCGGCGCCGCGCCCTCGCCGCGGGCGGCCACCATGATGCCGCTCTCGCCGGAGTCGATCAGATCCGCCGCCGCGGAGCCGATCACGGAGCCGAGGAGACGGTCCGCCGCGTTCGGGGTGCCGCCGCGCTGGACGTAGCCGAGGATCGTCACGCGACTCTCGAGCCCCGTCGCGGCTTCCACCTCGCGCGCCAACCGGAACGGGTTCTCGCGGTGTTGGTCCTGGATGCGGGCGAAGTTCTCCTTGGCGATCGCCTTCGCCTCCGGCGACGAGGCGGACTTGATCAGCGACTCCGCCGCCTCCAGCTCCGCGGTGGCGTGCACGTCGCGCGCGCCCTCCGCCACCGCGATCACGGAGAAGTTGGTGCCGCGCGCCTTGCGCTGCTCGATCGTCTCGGCGATGGAGTCGAGCTGATAGGGCAGCTCCGGCAGCAGGATCACGTCGGCGCCGCCGGCGATGCCCGCGCCCAGCGCGAGCCAGCCCGCCTTGTGGCCCATGATCTCGGCGATGATGACGCGGTGGTGCGAATGCGCGGTGGAGTGCAGCCGGTCGACCGCCTCGGTGGCGATCTCCAGCGCGGTGGCGAAACCGAAGCTGTTGTCGGTGTGCGCGATGTCCTTGTCGATCGTCTTGGGCAGGTGCATCACCGGGATGCCGGCCTCGTGCAGCCGCAGCGCGTTCTTCGCGGTGCCGCCGCCGCCGAGCAGGACGACGCAGTCCAGCTTGTTGCGCTCCACGGTCTCGGCGATCGTCGGGATCATGTCGCGCGGCTCGCCGTCCACCACCATCTTGTGCACCTTGTCGCGGCTCGTGCCCAGTATGGTGCCGCCCGCGGTCAGGATGCCGGACAACGACGCGTGGTCCAGCGGCGCCCAGTCGTCCTCGGCCAGGCCGCGGACGCCGCCGCGGAAGCCGATCAGTTCCATCCCGTGGCGGCCGACCGCCGCCTTCCCGAGTCCACGGATCGCTGCATTGAGCCCCGGAGCGTCCCCACCGGCGGTGAGGACTCCGATTCGCTTCGCCATGCTCTGGCCTCCCTGTTGCCTCCCCCGACAATAGCGTCATTAGAGTTGGGGCATGCCCCGCATACTCATCGTCTACAGCACGCGTGCTGGATCGACGGCGCACGTCGCCAACCTCCTGTCCAACCAGTTCCGCACGCTGGGACACGATGTGGGCGTCGCCTCCGCGTCCGCCGATCCCGCACCGAACGGCGAGGACCTGTTCGTCGTCGGCAGCGGCATCCTCGCCAGCCACTGGAACAAGGAAGCGCTCGACTGGCTGCGCGAGCACCAGCGGCAGCTGGCGGGCCGCGTCGCGCTCTTCAACGTCTGCCTCACCGCGCAGGACCCGGCCAGGCGCGACGAAGCGCTGGAGTTCAACGCCGAGGCGTGCGGGATCGTCGCGCCTCTTGCCAGCCAGACTTTCGCGGGCAAGTTCAAGCCGGAGAAGGTGGGCTTTGCGCAGCGGCTCCTCCTGCGCGCGATGCGCCAGAAGCCGCAGGACCACATCGACCCCGCAGCGATCGTCGGCTGGGCCCGCGATCTAGCCGACGCGCACCTCTAGGACCGCCGAAAGCGAGGCCGCGCGAGGCGGCTACCTGGCAAGGTAGGGGCATGCACATCATGTTCATCTGTCTGGGTAACATCTGCCGGTCCCCGATGGCGGAGCGCGTCGCGCGGAAGATCGCCGACGATCGCGGCCTCGACGTCACCATCACCTCCACCGGCACCAGCGCCGAGGAGGTGGGCCGCGCCATGGACCGCCGCGCCCGGAACCTGCTGACGGCCCGCGGCTACGACGGCGACGACCACACCGCCCGCCGCGTCGACCGCGGGCTCGCCGCCGACGTCGACCTCTTCGTCGTCGCGGAGACCTACCAGGGCGACCGCCTCGCCGCGCTCGGCGTCGACCGCGAGCAGATCAAGCTCATCACCGACTACGACCCCGAGGCAGAGCCCGGCTCGCCGCTGCCCGACCCCTGGTACGGCGACGAGGACGACTTCGTCGAGACCCTCGAGGTGCTCGAACGCGCCGTGCCGAACCTGCTCGACACCGTGACCCGATAGCGAGGACCCCATGCAATACCCCACCTACATCCCCGACCCCGACCGTTACGACGGCCGCATGGCGTATCGCGCCACCGGCCGATGGGGCCTGCAACTGCCGGCCATCTCGCTCGGCCTGTGGCAGAACTTCGGCGACGACAAGTCGCTCGGCAACCAGCGGGCCATCATCCGCCGCGCGTTCGATGCCGGCATCACCCACTTCGACCTCGCCAACAACTACGGCCCACCGCCCGGCCAGGCGGAGGTCAACTTCGGCACTGTCCTCAGGCAGGACTTCCACGGCCTGCGCGA
>JAAYZP010000191.1 GCA_012514785.1 Propionibacterium sp.
CGACGTCGCCGACCTCTGCGAGCCGCTCGAGATCGCCGGCCCGGGATTCATCAACTTCCGCATCAAGCCCGCCGTTCTGGCCGCCGCGGCGACGGCGATCCTCGAGGACCCGGACACGGGGCTCCCGGTCACGGAGTTCCCGCAGCGCATCGTCATCGACTACTCGGCCCCCAACGTCGCCAAGCAGATGCACGTCGGGCATCTCCGCACCACGATCATCGGCGACTGCTTCAACCGCGTGCTGAGCTCGCTGGGACACACGGTGATCCCGCAGAACCACATCGGCGACTGGGGCACGCAGTTCGGGATGCTCATCGAGCAGGTGCTGCACGAGGGCATCGACGCCGGCAGCCTCACCCTCGACGAGGCCGACGCCCTGTACAAGCGCGCCGCGACCCACTTCAAGGAGGACGAGGAGTTCGCGACGAAGGCCCGCGCACGCGTGGGCCTGTTCCAGAGCGGGGACGAGACGTCGCTCGCGATCTGGCAGCAGCTCGTCGACATCTCCAAGCCCGCCTTCAACGAGGCCTACCAGCGCCTCGACGTGCTGCTCACCGACGACCACCTCGCCGGGGAGTCCACCTACAACGACGACCTGCCCGTCCTCGTCGACGAACTCGAGCGCTCCGGCGTCGGCGTCCTCGACCAGGGCGCGCTCTGCGTCTTCGTCGACCAGTTCGAAGCCCCCTTGATCGTGCGCAAGTCCGATGGGGGCTACGGGTACGCCACCACCGACCTCGCCGCGATCCGCCGTCGGGTGCGCGATCTCGAGGCCGACCGCATCATCTACGTCACCGACGCACGCCAGGGCGACCACTTCGCGCAGGTGTTCGCCGCGGCCCGCAAGGCCGGTTTCCTGCCCGACGACGTCATGGCCGAGCACGTCGGCTACGGCATGGTGCTGGGCCAGGACGGCAAGCCGTTCAAGACTCGCGACGGCTCCGCCGCGACGCTCAGCTCGCTGCTGGACGCGGCCGAGGAGGAGGCCGCACCCAACGTCGCGCTGGCGGCGATCAAGTACGCCGACCTCTCCAACGGGCTCCAGAAGGACTACGTCTTCAACGCCGAGCGCATGGTGCAGACCACGGGCGACACCGGCCCGTACCTGCAGTACGCGCACGCGCGGGTCAACCAGATCCTGCGCCGCGCCGACGCCGAGAGCATCGGCTACGGGGCCGTCGTGGAGCTGCAGGAACCGGCGGAGCAGCAGCTCGCGCTCCTGCTGACCCGCTTCGGGGAGGTCGTCGACGACGTCGCCACCGCCCTCACGCCGCACAAGCTGTGCAACTACCTCTACGACGTCGCCGGCGCGCTGTCGACGTTCTACGAGGAGTGCCCGGTGCTGCGCTCGGAGGGGGAGGTGCGCTCGTCGCGGCTCGCGCTCTGCGCGGCGACGAAGGCTGTGCTCGCCAAGGGCCTCTACCTGCTGGGCATCGACGCGCCGGAGCGCATGTAGCGCTCAGTGGGCCTCGGGGTGCAGGATCGCGTCCTGCACCGCCATCGCGGCCCCGACGATGCCCGCCCGGTTGCGCATCGCGGCGGGCACCACGGGCGTGCGGAGGGTGAGCAGCGGCCCGAACTCGTCCCAGTCGCGGGAGACGCCGCCGCCGACGATGAACAGGTCGGGGGAGAACAGCATCTCCAGGTGCGAGTAGTAGCGCTGCAGGCGCACCGCCCAGTCCGGGTACGAGAGCCCCTCGCGGTCCTTGACCGACGACGCGGCGCGGGTCTCGGCGTCGAAGCCGTCGAGCTCGAGGTGGCCCAGCTCGGAGTTGGGCACGAGCACGCCCCGGTAGATGATGGCCGAGCCGATGCCGGTGCCCAGCGTCGTCATGAGGACGAGGCCGGGGTTGCCCTTCGCCGCCCCGAACCGCACCTCCGCGACGCCGGCGGCGTCGCCGTCGTTGACGAGGGTCACCTGGCGGCCCAGTGATTCGGTGAAGAACCGGTCCGCGTCCAGGCCGGTCCAGGACTTGTCGAGGTTGGCGATGAACGGCACCACGCCGTGCACCACCGGGGCGGGCACCGTGATGCCGACGGGCGCGTCGCCGATGATGGGCTCGAAGTGCTCGATGATGGTGCCGACGACGACCGCCACGTTCTCCGGCGTGGACGGCTTCGGGGTCGGGATGCGGAGACGGTCCGCGAGCAGGGTGCCGGTGTCGAGGTCGACGGGGGCTCCCTTGATGCCCGAGCCGCCGATATCGATGCCGAGGAAGACGTTCATGTGCAGCACACTATCGCGGCCAGGCGGGTGGTGCCCATGTGGGGTCAGCCGCTGTCGGCTCGGCCGCGAACGGCTCGGCAGCCTTGTCGTCGCGGGCCGCGGTGGAGCGCGCGAGCTCGTCCTCGAACAGCTGGCGGGCCACCGGCACGTCGAGGTGGTACGCCTGCACGTGGACGGGGCCGTCGATGGTGTGCGCCCGCACCGTGCCGAAGCCGAACAGGCGCTGGAGCGCTCCCTGCTGGATGCCGAGGCCCTGCACGCGGGCGTGCGGCACGATGCGGATCGAGTGGCTGAGCATCTCGTGCCGGACGGCGAACACGTCGTCGGTGATGGTGAAGTTGTGGTCGGCGAACCACGACAGCCTGCGCCCACGCGGGGACTGCGCGTACCAGGCGAACGTCTCGGGGTCCACGTTCGGCCAGATCAGGCCGAGCACGTAGCGCGCCTCGTCCCACTTGCCGAACGGCATGAGCACGTCGATGTTGGCGGACTCGTCGGCGGTGAGGTGGTTGCCGAGCACGGTGAGCCGGATGGTGTGCAGTCCGGCCAGCCGCATGAGGAGGGACTGGTCGATGGCGACGGCCTGCACCCGGTCGGGGCGGAGCGTCATCTGCACGCGGGTGAGCGCGCCGCGCTGGATCTGGAGGCCCTCGTCGACCCGCGAGATCGTGAATCCCCAGTTGGTCAGTAGCTGCTTCGGCACCTGCCAGAAGATGCCCAGCAGGGCGATGAGCAGGACGATCGGGATCGTGCGCGCGAGGATGAGCGTGAACGCGATGATGACGGCGGCGATCAGGACGCTGAGGATGCCCATCGAGAGGAAGCTGCCGAGCAGGACGTGCTTGGTCGAGGCCTTGTAGACCACCTGTGCGGGCGTCGCCGGGGTCGACGGTGGGGGTGCCTCCCCGGGGGCTGCGCCGTCGGGGAGGGTCGGCAGGGTGGCCTGCCCCATGCGGGCGAGCAGGTGGTCGCGCAGCGATTCCGCGCGCTCGTTCTTCAGGAATCGGAGGCTCTGCGGCGCCTGGCCGCCGACGTCGATCCGCACCTCCGCGAGCCCCAGCACGCGGGCCGCCAGCGGGCGGTGGATGTCGACGGACTGCACCTTGGTGAAGTCGATGCGGGTGGTGGTGCGCGAGACGAGGCGTCGCTCGATGCGGAACTCGTCGTCGACGATGAACGTCGTGGTGCGCCACTGGAGCAGCCCGATGCCGAGCGCGATCACGGCGATCACCGCGAGCGCTCCGACGGCGATCCAGATGAATCCGCCCAGCGGGCCGGTGTCGAAGTTGCCCTCGATGAGTTCGCGGCCGCCGAAGAACACGACGGCGACGACCGCCAGCCAGGCGTTAGCCAGGCCGGTGAGCGGGCTGGGCCGCTCGATCTTCTGCGGGGTGCCCTCCAGCGGGGTGTCCTGCTCCACTAGATCCCGGCCCGAAGGTGCTTGCCGCGGTTGATGAACCGGTCACGCACGGCTTCCGCGTCGGCGACGTCGAGGCCCGGGATCGAGACCGCGCCGCTGGAGGAGGCGGTGACCATGGACACGGTCGCGAGCCCGAACAGGCGCTCGACGGGCCCGGAGTTCACCTCGACGAGCTGCATCCGGCCGTAGGGCACGCAGGTCAGCTGCCGGGACAGGAGCCCGCGGGTGAGGTAGACATCCTCGTCGCGCTCCGCGTACCCCCAGCGTCGGACGGCGAAGGGCGCCCGGATCGCGCGCCAGGCGAGCATCAGCACGCCGGCGACGACGATGGTGGTCAGCAGCGCCCGGCGGCCCGACCAGTCGTCCGGCGTGACGAACCAGACGAACGCGAACGCGCCGCCCGTGAGGATCGGCCACCAGATCAGGATGCCGATCAGCTTCACGACGAGATACTTCGGGCTGAGCCGCTCCCACCGGTCGACGGGGGGCTCGAACAGCGAGACGGTGTGCTTCGGGGACATGCCCCGAGGGTACCGCTCACTACCGCGTGGCCCTCGCGAGGGATTCCAGGATGTGCACGAAGGGCTCCTCGGTGACCTTGCTCATCGCCACCTCACACGTGCGCGAGGTGGAGGTGTAGCCGTCGAAACGGCGCTCGGCGATCTCATCGACGGCCATCCTCGTGGCCGCCTGGGGCAGCTCGGGGTGCAGCAGGCCCGTGTCGCCGAACGCGCCGCAGCACACCCACGAGTCGGGCACGACGACCTCCTCGGCAATCGCGGAGGCGATCGCGTGCAGTGCGGTGGTGTCCTGGAGGTGCGACGTCGAACAGGTGGGGTAGAGCAGCAGGGAGCCGAGCTTGGCCGTGATGGTGAGTTCGGGCAGGAGCTGCTCTGCGGCGAACCGGACGACGTCTATCGTCTCGGGGCCGCCGTCGTCCCAGCCGTCGATCATCTGCGACAGCCCCACCGCACACGCCGAGGAGTCCGTGACCACCAGGGTGTCGCGGGGCAGGGTGTCGCTGACCTGGGCGGACATCGTCGCATACCCGTCGGAGAGGCCGCGCATCTTCCACGGGATGCCGCAGCAGAGTTTCGAGGCGTTGAGGAGGGTGACCGGCACGCCGGCGCGGGTGGAGAGCTCGTTGAACGCGGCGAAGACCCCCTCGCCGCGGGAGGCGAGGAGCGTCTGGGTGCAGCCCGGGAAGTAGGCCGCCACCGGCCGTTTCGCGGCGCGTTCCCTCGCCGGGCGACGACGCAGCCCGGAGCCGCGCGGCATGTCGTCGGAGTAGCCCCACACCTGGTCGCCGCCCAGCCGGTTGCGGCCCAGCTTGGTGACGAACCGCGCGAGCGGCTTGAGGTGCTGGGCGGCGGTCATCGCGCCCGAGCCGATGCGGGTGAAGGTGCCCCAGTTGCGGGCGGCGCGGTCCCACACCCGCTGCTCGCGGTCGGTGGCGACGGCGGCGCGCTGCTGGCGCACGAGCTCGCCGGTGTCGATGCCCAGCGGGCACGCGAGTTCACACATGCCCGCCGTCGAGCAGGTGTCGACGGCCGCGTACTGGTAGTTCTCGAACACCGCGTCCAGCAGCTGCTCGTCGTCCTTGCGCACGGCGAGTTCGCGACGCAGCACGATGCGGTTGCGCGGGGAGAGGGTGAGTTCGGTGGACGGGCACACGTTCTCGCAGAGCCCGCACTCGACGCACTTGTCGACGGGTTCCTCCACCGTCGGCATGAGTTTGAGGTGGGTGACGTGCGCGTTCGGGTTGTCGTTGAACATGACGCCGGGGGACAGGATGCCGGCCGGGTCGAGGAGGTGCTTGATCTCGCGCATGACGTCGTAGAGTTCGATGCCCACCTGGCGCTCCAGGAACGGGGCCATGACGCGGCCGGTGCCGTGCTGGGCCTTGAGCACGCCGCCCTGCGAGAGGATGAGGCGCACGAACGCCTGCACGAAGCGGCGGAACCGACGCAGGCTCGCCTCGTCCTCGAAGTTCTCGGTGAGCATGAAGTGCAGGGTGCAGTCGGTCAGGTGCCCGGTGATCGCGGAGCGGCCGTACTGGAAGCGGTCGAAGAGGTTGTCGAGCTGGTGGATCGTGTCGACGATCTTCTCGCGCGGCACGCTGAAGTCCTCCATGAGGATCGACGTGCCGCGGGGGCGGCTCTTGGACATCTCGGTGTAGATGCCGTGGTGCAGCCGCCACAGGGGAGCCTTGGGGCTGGTGTCGATGCGGTGCACTTCCGGCAGGGCGTCGAGGTAGGGCTGGGCGAGCGCACCGCGATCGGCGAGTTCGTCCTCGGTGGGGGCGTGCAGCTCGATGAGCAGCGCCGCCTCGCCGTTGAGTTCGCGGCCGGCGAGCGCCGGGTGCGCGTTGGGGACGTCCTGGACGACGCGGAGGGCGTCGACGTCGAAGAGCTCCAGCACCTCGAACCCGTGTTCGACGAGCTCGGATGCGGTTTCAACCGCCTCCTCGATGCTGGAGAAGATGGCAAGGTCGACGCGCTTGTGCGGGAGCAGGGGCACGGTGTGCAGCGTCACCTCCGCGACGAACCCGAGGGTGCCCTCGCTGCCCACCATGAGTTGGCGGAGGATGTCGGAGGGCCGCGAGAAGTCGGTGAGCGCGCGGAGGTGGTAGCCCATCGCGTTGCGCATGCCCCACAGCCGGGAGACTTCGCTGAGCGACTTCGCGTCGTCGCGCAGCCGCCGTCGGAGGATCGCGAGACCGCCGGCGAGCGTCGGCTCCTCCCAGGTCAGGGTGATGTCGGCGTCCGGGTCGGCGGTGTCGACGACGCGACCGCTGGGCAGGACCACCACCATGGAGTCGACGGTGTGGAAGACGTCGTCGGCGATGCCGCAGAGTTTGCCGGTGGCGTTCGTGGCGACGACGCCGCCGACGGTGGCGGTCTGGGCGCTCGCAGGGTCGGGCCCGATGCGTCGGCCGTAGCGGCGGAGCCGGGCGTTGACCTGGGCGACGCTGGCCCCGGCGCCGACGCGGACCCTGGCGCCGTCGTCGAGCACCTCGATGTCGCGGAACCGGCGTCGCACGTCGACGAGCATGTCGTCGCTGATGGACTGGCCGCTGAGGCTCGTGCCGCCCCCGCGCAGCGTCAGGTGGCGGCGGTGATGGGTGGCCTCGGCGAAGAGCTGGCGGATGTCGGCGGTGTTGGAGGCGATGATGACCTCGCGCGGGATCTCCAGGAACCGGGAGGCGTCGTGCGATAGGGCGAGTCGGGTCAATGCATCGGCACTGCGTTGCATCCCATTGCTCACGGCCCCAGCCTATCGAAGTGGGGCGGGCGCAAGCATGGGGGATTTCGCTGCTACCATTACGAGGCGAAGCATGCTTCACGCGGGTGTAGCTCAATGGTAGAGCGCCAGCTTCCCAAGC
>JAAYZP010000192.1 GCA_012514785.1 Propionibacterium sp.
ACGTCCTTGTCGCCCCTGGCCTTCGAGGCCGGGGGGCGCTCGGTCGGTGAGGTGTTCGGCAAGCTGATCGACCTCGTCCGATGAACCTTCGGCTGAAGCAGACGCTGGCGATCCTCGCCGGCATCGTGGTGGCGATCGTGATGCTGGTCCTGGGACTGTGGCAGATGAACCGGTTCCAGATGTCCATGCAGGATGTCGCGGCCGAGCGTGCCGTCATGCCGACGGTGCAGCTGGCGGAGCACGTCCACCCCGACGGCACGATCGACGACATCTACGGCCGGATCGTGACCGCCGAGGGCAGCTACCTGCCCGACTACGAGGAGGTCGTCGGGACGTCGGAGCCGCGGGTTGTGACGGCGTTCCGGATGGAGGATGGTCGGCACGTCGCCGTGGTGCGCGGCGTCGTCGAATCGGGCACCCCTCCCCCGGCGCCCGGCGGCGTCGTGGATCTCGCGGGTGTGCTGACGGCCAGCGACCACGACGATCCGGACGCGGCCCGAGGCTCGGTGCGGCTCCAGTCGCTCGCCCAGACCTGGCCCTCGCCGCTGATCTCCGGTTACGTGACGCTGACGGCGGACGGGGCCACCGGCCAGGGTCTCGCGCCGGCGACGGCGGAGCTCCCCGAGGGTGAAGGCACGGCCATGCACCAGGGCTACGCGCTGCAGTGGTGGGTCTTCGCCGCCGCGTCCATCGCCTTCTCGATCTTCATCGCCCGTGGCTTCCGCATCGCCGAGGAGCAACGGGCGGAGCGGATCGCGCGCCGACGCGCCGCAGCCGCGAAGACGGCAGCCGCCGCCGAGTCTTCGGCAGACGAGTAGTTGACGAATCGATGGCTGGCATGAATTCCGTGCAGGAGTTCTTCAGCATCCGGCCCGCGCAGCGCGACCACATCCCCGCGTTCCGGATCGCGCTCGGCGTCGCCCTCCCGCTGCTGACCCTGATGGTCATGGGGCGGCTCGACCTCGCCATCTACGCGGCCTTCGGTGCCTTCACGGGCATCTACGCGCGCAACGAGTCACCGCGCTCGCGCGTGCTGCGGCAGTCGCTGGCCGGGTTGATGCTCACCGTGAGCGTCACCTTGGGGGCGATCCTCAGCTGGTTCACCGCCAACGAGTGGCTCGCAATGCTCGTCGCCACCGTCGTATCGGGCGTCGGCGCGGTGATCGCGGTGCGCTTCAACCTCAAACCCGGCGGTTCGATCTTCTTCATCTTCGCGACGGCCGCGGTGGGCTCGATCCCCGCAGGCCCACCGGTGTGGATCGCGACGCTGGTGGCGTTCCTCTCTGCGGGGATCTCGGTGGCGCTCGGTGCCGGCGCGCACCTGATCGGCGAGCGCCCGCTGTCCGAGGCGGTGCCGCTGGTCACGGAACGCTTCACGCACCGGGAGCTGCTGGGCCATGGCATCCGATTCACCGTCGCCCCGCTGGTGGCCGGCACCCTCGGCATCCTGTCGATGACGCTGGTGGAGGACCTGTCGCACCCGTACTGGGCGATGGTGGCCGCGGTGGCGCCGATCTCACCCCCGCACCGCAAGGACCGGTTCTTGCGCGGCTTCCACCGCATGGTGGGTACGACCGGTGGCGTCATCGTCACCGCGTTCCTGCTGTCGTTCCCGACGGAGCCCTGGCAGTTGGTGGTGTGGATCATCCTGTGCCAGTTCCTGGCCGAGGTCTACGTCGGCCGCAACTATTCGCTGGCGCTGCTGTTCATCACGCCGATTGCGCTGCTGATGACCCAGATCGCGGCGCCGACCGACCCCGCTCCCCTGCTGCTGGCGCGCACAGTGGAGACGATCATCGGCGCCCTCGTCGGTTTGGCCGTCGTGGCCTACGGGTTCCCGTCCGAGTACCGCCCCCGGCTGTTCCATCGTCTCGCCGAGTGGTTGCGGGCCCGCCGCCGCTAGCCGAGCACCTGAGCCTGCTGCCGCCTGTGCG
>JAAYZP010000193.1 GCA_012514785.1 Propionibacterium sp.
CGAAGCCGAAGCCCATCATGAGGCGGAAGGTCCAGTAGCTGATGGCGACGTTCGGCACCGGGTCCAGATCCATGAAGGAGCGGCTGATCTCGGGGTTGATGTTGCCGTCGTCGATCGCCTCGGCGATCTGCGCCTGCAGCTTCTGCTGCGTGCCGTCGTTGAGGCGGAAGCCCTCCTCGGCGAACTGCTCCTCGAGGTTGTTGATGCCCTGCACCTCGTCGTGGCCCGCGAGGATGCTGAGCAGCCCGGGGACGCGGATGATGTGCGTGCCTTCGCGGCCGTCGAGGTCGCCGATGGTCAGGACGGAGAAGGAGGCGTTGGTCTCGGTGTGGAAGAGTCCCTCGGCGGCCGCCATCTTCATGGGCTGCGCGTTGGTCATCGCCTTCGACTGCATGTCGCCCGTGAGGATGACGCCGGCGGAGGAGATCAGCAGCACCCAGCAGCCGAGCTTCGTCGCCCAGCGCCACGTGTGCACGTGGTTCTCCTCGTCGGTGGTCTCGCCCGCGGCGATCTGCTTGTTGAGCTTCGCCAGGTGCCAGAACGCAACGCCGGCGACGAAGCCGCCGCCCACCATCCACGCGGCGGTGATCGTGTGGGGCAACGTCGCGATAAACACCGGGTTGGTGAACAGCTCGAGGAAGCCGCTCACGCCGTCGATCTCGGCTCGACCGTTCTCAACGTTGAAGACGGAGCCGACGGGGTTCTGCATCCACGAGTTCGCGGCCAGGATGAACACGGCGGAGAGCGCGGTGCCCGCCGCCACCATCCAGATCGTCGCGAGGTGGATCTTCTTCGGCAGGCGGTCCCAGCCGAAGATCCACAAGCCGAGGAAGGTGGACTCGAGGAAGAACGCCAGCAGCGCCTCGAGCGCGAGCGGTGCGCCGAAGATGTCGCCGACGAAGCGGGAGTATTCCGACCAGTTCATGCCGAACTGGAACTCCTGCACGATGCCGGTGACCACGCCGAGGGCGAAGTTGATGAGGAACAGCTTGCCGAAGAACTTCGTCAGCTGGAGGAAGCGATCCTGCCCGGTGCGCACCCAGATGGTCTGGATGATGGCGACCAGCAGCGATAACGCAATGGTGATCGGGACAAACAAGTAGTGGTACACGGTGGTGATCCCGAATTGCCACCGCGCAAGAGTCACTGTGTCCATATCCGCAGGCTACTACCATTCGTCGTTGCTTGACCAAATCGTGGCTAGGGCAAACACGGCGTCGGGAGACGGTTCCCCCTCGCCCTGCGCGAATATCCCTATGATGTCCCCATGGCATCGCGCGGAGAGTTGGAACAACGGGTTATGGAGCTCCTTTGGGGCTCCGATGGTTCGCGCTCCGTCGCGGAGGTCCACGTGGCCATGAGCGAGGAGCGGGAGCTCGCTTACACGACGGTGATGACGGTGCTGGACCGGCTCGCGAAGAAGGGCATGGCGAAGCGGGAGCTGGTCAACCGCGCGTGGCAGTACGAGCCCGCCGACCCGCAGCACGTCGTCATCGCACGCGAGATGCGGGTGCTGCTCGACGGTGTCGACGGCGAGACACGCCGCGCCGCACTGACCGAGCTGGCGCAGTCGTTCACCGACGACGACCGCGCCGCCCTCCAAGCCGCCGTCTAGGCGTCGGGCCTCGCCTCGAGGAGCGCCCGCTTCTGTTCGAGCGTCTGCTCGAGGTCGGCCTCCCACTCCTTGCGCTTGGTCTTCGCCTCCTCGACGCGCGCGTCGCCGTTGTGCAGCTCCAGGGCCTCCTTCCGGATCTCGATGGAGGACTCCATCGCGGACTCGACGGTGTCCTCCGTGTCCTCCAGGGACTCCTTGAGCGCCGGGGTGGTGATGGTGGCGGCCAGCGCCTCGCGCTGCTCCGCGACGTCGAAGTCGGCCACGGGCCACGCGACGTCGAGCTCCACCATCGCGCGGGTCAGGATCTCGGTGATCGCGGTGCGCGAGAACCATTTGCGGTTGGCGGGGATGACGTACCAGGGCGCGTGCTCGGTGCTGGTGAACCGGAACACGTCCGCGTAGGCGGCTTTGTACGCGAACCACTTGGAGCGGGTCTTCAGGTCGTTGGCGGAGTACTTCCAGCGCTTGTCGGGGCGGTCGAGGCGCTCCATGAGGCGGATGCCCTGCTCGTCGTGGCTGACCATGAGCGCGAACTTCAGCACCGTGGTGCCGTTCTCGACGAGCTCCTTCTCGAACTCGTTGATCTCGTCGTAGCGCCCGCGCCACACGTCCTCGGTGACGATGCTGTCCACCCGCTGGACGAGGACGTCCTCGTAGTGGGAGCGGTCGAACACGCCGATCCGGCCCGGCCGGGGTAGCGCTTTGCGGATGCGCCAGAGGAAGTGATTGGCGAACTCCTCCTCCGTGGGCACGCCGAAGCTGCGCAACTCGACGCCCTGCGGGTCCACCATGCCCATCACGTGCCGGGCGACGCCGCCCTTGCCTGCGGTGTCGAGCCCCTGCACGACGCAGAGCACCGAGCGGCTGCCGCCCGCGCGACCCTCGGCGTAGAGGCGTTCCTGCAGCTCGTTCAGCAGCTCGCCGCGCTGGAGCATGAGCTCCTCGCCGTCGCTCTTGCTGCCGTCGAAGCCGGGCGTGGCGTCGGGGTCGAACTTGGCGAGGTCGAATCCGGGTCCCGCGCGCAGTGCCTCGCGCGGGTCGCGCGTCCATGTGCCCATGCGGTCAGTTCTCCCAGGTGCCGACGGTGAAGCCCCGCGCGAGCACGTGGCCGCGGGTGCTGAAGGCCGCCATCGTCGCGGTGGCGTTCTCGTCGAGGTCGAGGACGGTGTCGAGCGCGTGCACCGTGAAGAAGTACCGGTGCGGGCCGTGGCCCTCCGGGGGCGCGGAGCCGAGGTAGCCGGGGCCGCCGCCGTCGTGGCGGAGGGTGATCGCGCCGTCGGGGAGCGACGTCGAGGCGCCCCGGTCGAGCGAACGCAGGTCCGGCGGGAGGTTGATCACGGACCAGTGCCACCAGCCGGCCGGGGTGGGGGCGTCGGGATCGAACGCGTGGATGTAGATCGACTTCGTGCCCTCGGGGACTTCCGACCAGGTGAGCTGCGGACTCACGTCGCGTCCGCCCGCGCCGACGAACTCGGCCGTGGACTCGAGCGGGAGCGGGCCGCCCTCGGTGAAGTCTGCGCTGGTGACGGTGAGGTCCGCGCCGCCGTCGATGCCTTCGTATGGATTTCTCATGTTCCCTACTTCACCAAGTCTTGGGTGGCTCCGCAGGGATTTGGGCGAACCTCGTCGCGGCCG
>JAAYZP010000194.1 GCA_012514785.1 Propionibacterium sp.
ACGTGGCGGGCACGTCGTTGGCCTCCAGGGTGGCGAGGATGCGGTCCACCGCGCTGTTGTCGGCACCGCCGTCGAAGGTGAGGGCCACTACGGGGCGCGTCGTCGGGAACGACTCGATGTCCTGCCCGCGCCAGCGCTCCACGAGATCGCTGGGCGTGGGAGCCGTGCGCCGCAGGGTGAAGGGACTGGAGTAGACGGTGCCCGACGGCGTCGCGGCCCCGACGCGGTAGGTGTAGCTGCCGGGCGTCGTCGCACCGTAGGTCAGCGGGATCACGAAGTAGCCGGAGGCGGACGCGGTGCGGACCTGCGACGTGCTCCAACTGCCGTTCACGATCACCTGCGTCCAGACCTGCCCGCCGCCGTGGCCGCGGACGGTGCCCCACGTGTTGGTGACCTGCCCCACCTGCTTGGTGCCGGCGGTGTGCGCCTCGACGCTGCCGGTGCGGGTGAGGACGAAGGCCTGCGAGTAGACGGTGCCCCGAGGCGTGCTGGCTCCGACGCGGAAGGTCTGCGGCCGGGCCTGGCTCGCCCCGTAGGTGAGCGGGACGACGAAGTAGCCGGTGGCGTTCGCGATCCGGGTCTGGGAGCGGGACCAGCGCCCGTCCACCATCGCCTCGGTCCACACGCTGCGGCCGGCAGCCAGCGGCACGGTGCCCCAGGTGTTCGTCGTCTGGAGGATCGGCTTCGTGACCGCCCATCCCGGCTGCCAGGCGGTGCGGGTCAGGGTGAAGACGGGGGAGTAGACCACACCGGCGTGCGTGCGGGAGCCGACGCGGAAGCGGTACTGGCCGGGCGTCGTGAATCCGTAGGTGAGCTCGATCGTGTAGCCGCCGCCGGCGTCGGTGCGGCTCGCCTGTGAGCGCGACCAGCCCGACGGCAGCTGGACCTCGGTCCAGACCTCCTGCGCGCCGGACTCGGTGACGCTGCCCCAGACGTAGGTGCTGAGCCCGACGGTCTTGCTACCGGCGTGTGCCGCGTGCACGACGGGGGCGGCCGTCGCCTGCGGCGCGTGCCCCAGCAGCAGCGCGAACGCTGCCATCAGTGTGAGAAATAGACGTGCCCCCATGGAGCGATTTTACGCTCCCGGGGGCACGTTAGCCAGAGGGTAGAAGGCCGCTATTCGGCGTTGCCGCTGCGACGCAGCACCTCGGAGAGGCGCTCGGCGGCGGCCATCACGGCGGCGCCGTGGAGGCGGCCGGGGTAGCGGGAGAGCCGCTCGATGGGGCCGGAGCAGGAGACGGCGGCCAGGATGCGGCCCGACGGCGCCAGCACCGGGGCGGAGACGCTCGCCACGCCGGGCTCGCGCTCGGCCACCGACTGGGCCCAGCCGCGTCGTCGGACGGTCTGCAGGGTGGAGTCGGTGAACATGGCCTTGTCGAGGAGCGTCCCGAGTCGCTCGGGCTCCTCCCAGGCGAGCAGGACCTGCGCGGCGGAGCCGGCGGTCATCGGCAACTGGGCGCCGAGCGGGACCGTGTCGCGCAGGCCCGAGGGGCGCTCCACCATGGCGACGCACACGCGGATGTCGCCCTGGCGTCGGAAGAGCTGGGCCGACTCGCCGGTGATGTCGCGCAGCCGCGTGAGGATGGGGCCCGCGGTCGAGAGCAGGGGGTCCTCGCCGGCGGCGTCGGCGAGTTCGAGTAGCCTGGGGCCGAGCACGAAGCGTCCCTGGAGGTCGCGTCCGACGAAGCGGTGGAACTCCAGCGCCACCGCGAGGCGGTGCGCGGTGGGCCGGGCGAGCCCCGTGGCTGTCACGAGGCCGGCGAGGGTCAACGGCTGGTGTTCGAGTGCGGCCAAGACGGCTGACGCCTTGTCGAGCACTCCCACTCCACTTGTTTGGTCCATATGGTGAGATTACATGTTCAGCATGTGGACTCGCAAACTCGCGGCTCGTAGACTTTACATACGTTTCGTCTATCGACGACTTTGGAAGGTGTGAACTCATGGGGAAGACCCTCAGCGAGAAGGTGTGGGACGCGCACGTCGTGCGCGCAGCAGAAGGCGAGCCCGATCTTCTCTACATCGATCTGCATCTGGTGCACGAGGTCACCAGCCCGCAGGCGTTCGAAGGCCTCCGGCTCGCGGGGCGTCCCGTGCGTCGGCCGGACCTCACGCTCGCGACCGAGGACCACAACACACCGACGCTCGACATCCTGAAGCCCATCGCTGAGCCGACCTCGCGCAAGCAGGTCGAGACGCTGCGCCAGAACGTCGAGGAGTTCGGCGTGCGCATCCACTCGCTGGGTGACAAGGACCAGGGCATCGTGCACATCATCGGCCCCCAGCTGGGCATCACCCAGCCGGGCATGACGATCGTGTGCGGCGACTCGCACACCTCCACCCACGGCGCCTTCGGCGCGCTCGCGTTCGGCATCGGCACCTCCGAGGTGGAGCACGTGCTGGCCACGCAGACGCTGCCGCAGAAGCGGCAGAAGACGATGGCGGTCAACGTCAACGGCGAACTGCCCGACGGCGTGACGAGCAAGGACATCGTGCTCGCGCTCATCGCCAAGGTGGGCACCGGCGGTGGCCAGGGCTACGTCGTCGAGTACCGCGGATCCACGATCGAGGCGCTCTCGATGGAGGGCCGCATGACGATCTGCAACATGTCCATCGAATGGGGCGCTAAGGCCGGCATGATCGCGCCGGACCAGACCACGTTCGACTACATCCAGGGCCGCCCGCACGCACCCGAGGGTGAGGAGTGGGACGCTGCCGTCGAGTACTGGCAGAGCCTGCGCACCGACGACGACGCGACGTTCGACGTCGAGGTCGACATCGACGCCGCACAGCTCACCCCGTTCGTGACCTGGGGCACCAACCCCGGCCACGGCGTCCCGCTGGGCGCCTCGGTGCCGGCGCCGGAGGACTTCGAGTCCGAGGTCGAGCAGGCCACCGCGCGTCGCGCGCTGGAGTACATGGCGCTCACGCCCGGCACGAAGATGCGCGACATCGCCGTGGACACGGTGTTCCTCGGCTCGTGCACCAACGGCCGCATCGAGGACCTCCGGCTGGCGGCCTCCGTACTCGAGGGTCGGACGAAGCACGACGACATCCGCATGCTCGTGGTGCCCGGCTCGGCCCGCGTGCGCGCGCAGGCCGAGGACGAGGGCCTGGACAAAGTGTTCCTCGACTTCGGCGCGGAATGGCGCGAGGCCGGCTGCTCGATGTGCCTGGGCATGAACCCGGACCAGCTGCGGCCCGGCGAGCGGGCGGCGTCGACGTCGAACCGCAACTTCGAGGGCCGCCAGGGCAAGGGGGGAC
>JAAYZP010000195.1 GCA_012514785.1 Propionibacterium sp.
ACGACGTACATGATCGCCGTCGACCCGACGAGCGCCACCGCCATGCCGGGCTTGCCGAGCAGGATGCCCGGGATGATGAACCTGATGAGCACCGCGCCGGCGAACACCAGGCCGAGGATCGCGAAGAGTCCCTTCCAGCGCGCCACCGCGACCACCGCGACGACGAACAGCAGCCCCAGCACGACGAGCACCGGCGTGCGGTTGATGCCCTTGTAGGAGTAGAGCGGGCCGTCGGCGGTGTCGATGCGGGTGATGTCGATCTCGTCGCCCACCTGCAGGCCGGCCTGTGCGGGCGGTCCGGTGACCTGCACCTCCACGCTGCTGCCGGCGTCGGGCCCGCCGTGCACGTCGACGGTGAACACGAGGCACTGCAGCTCGCCCACCGCGGGCTCGAACTGGCCCTCGCAGGACTCCTCGACGGCGGTGATCGTCGCCTCGGTACTGATCACCCCGGCGGGGGTCTCGACGCGCTGGATGCCGGCGTTGATCTCCCCCTGGGAGGGCCACAGCCAGATGAGGCCCGCGACGGTAACCACAGCCAGCGCCACGAGGAAACCGACGAGGACCTGCTTCGTCCGAGCGCCGACCTCGACGTGGACGTCGCCGTGGCTGTGCGAATGACCCATGGCGAGCAGAATACCCGCGCGGCGCTCCCGGACGGGATGCCGGGGAGCCGGGGGACGGGGGGTCAGCGCTGCAGCGCGGGCGGCCAGAACGACGGCGGGCCGACCCAGCGGGTCAGCGCCCGCACCGCGGAGCCCGACGATCCGGCCGGCGGGAGCGCCGCGACTCCGGCGGCGATCACGGCGATGACGGTGATCCCCACCAGCAGCCGGTAGTCGACCACGCCCAGCAGGGCGGCGGCGACGGCGGTCGTCGCAGTCTGGGGCAGGTTGACGGCCATGTTGGCGGCGGCGTTGGTGCGACCTTGGAGCCGGGGCGGGGTGAGGCGCTGGCGCAGCACCATGAACGCCACCACGGCGATGGTGATCCCGAACCCGAGGAACAGCAGGCCGATGACCAGCACGGCGACGCTGCTGCCGATGATCGGCAGCGTGCCCAGGCCGAGCATGCCCAGGCCGACGGCGAAGACGCGGCGCTCGTCGAGGCGGCGGATGGCCCACGCGGCGGTGAGTCCGCCGGCGACGGCCCCGGCGCCCTGGGCGGTCATCAGCACGCCCAGCGCGGAGGCGGGCAGGCCCAGCCCCTGCTCGAGGGCGGGGAAGATGGCGGCGTTGACGAGGCCGGTGGCAGCGCAGGCGATGGCCAGCAGCAGCGTGAGGCGGCCCAGCAGCGGTGTGCGGGACAGGTGCCGGACGCCGGCGGAGATCTCGGCGGCGAAGCCACCCCGGCTCTCCGCCTTCTCGGGCTCGGACTCCTCGGCACGCAGGGAGGCGAAGACCGCGGCGGTCATCGCGAAGCACGCGACGGTGAGGCCCACGACGACGTACGGCCCGGCCAGGGCGTAGAGCCCCGTGCCCAGGAGCGGCGCGATCAGCCTGAGCGACTGGTCGATCGCGGAGAGCAGCCCGTTGCCGGAGGCGAGGTGCTCGTCGGGGAGGATGTCGCGGATGAGACCCGCCTGTGCGGAGGCGTTGAGGTAGCCCATCGCGCCGTAGGCGACGATCACGGCGTAGATCAGCCACACCATCGACGGCGACTGCACGAGGAACAGCGACGCGACGACCGCCGTGATGCCGACGTGAGCGATGACGAGCAGCCGACGGCGCGACATCCGGTCGGCGATCTGTCCCATGAATGGGGCGGCGAGTGCGGGGAGGCCCAGCATGACGAACACGAGCGCGGCGGCGCCGTCGGAGCCGGTCAGTTCCTTCACCCAGACGGCGGCCATCAGGTAGAGGGCGCTGTCGGCGAGGTTGGCGGGGATCCAGGCGAGCGTGAGTCGTCGGAAGGCGGGGTACTGCCAGGCCGCGGGGCGGCGTCGGTACCAGC
>JAAYZP010000196.1 GCA_012514785.1 Propionibacterium sp.
CCCATGACTCGCATGGCAGCACCATGGCTGACGAGGGCGGCAACCTCATGGCCATCCGCTTCGATCTTTCGCATGGCTTCCGAGTAGCGGGTGAGGAATTCGCGGGCGGTTTCGCCGCCTTCGACTCCGACGTCGAGATTGTCGGGCGACCACGTCTCGAGCACGCCCACGTAGCGGGTCCAGTCGGCGTTCATCTCTTCGACGCCTGCCGCGATCTCCTGGATCCCGTCGATGATCTCCACCTCGAGGCCGCGGGCCTCGGCGAGCGGGGCGGCGGTCTCCTGGGCGCGCGTCAGCGTCGAGGCGTAGAGCGCATCGATGCGCTCATCGGCCAGCTGGTGGACCAGGGCGGCAGCCTGCTGTTGGCCGGTGTCGTTCAGCGGTGCGCCGGGATGGGCGGTGTCGAGGAGACGGTTGAGGTTGGAGTCGGTTTGGCCGTGGCGGATGAGGATCAAGCGCATGCCACCAACCTTAGCCTTCGGGTGAACCCGGCAAATTCGGCATGTTTTCCGGTGGCAGCGAAACTTCGAATGCGCCCTGGCCAGGGGTCTTGTTCGATCCGTCCCTTTAATTCACCCCGGCGGCACATGGAAACCGATAGTCCAATAACATGGGGTCAAACTAGCTACTACGAAACGTAGTTCCCTGAAATCTTGGGGGTACGTGACGAGTGAGGTGAAGGTCATGGTCCGACTGATCAAGCGATTGTGGTTCGACTTCACGCATGCATTCACCGGTTGGATGGGCATCATTCTGGCGGCCCTCGTCGGCGTGATCATCGGCGTGGCGGGGTTCACGCTCCACTTCGCAGGGTTCACCAACTACTTCGGTGACGCGCCCGAGACGTGTGCGAGCTGCCATGTGATGGAGGAGCAGTACGACGGGTGGCTGACCGGAAGCCACCGCGACGTCGCCACCTGCAACGACTGCCACGCCCCGCACGACAACTTCGTCAACAAGTACGCCAACAAGGCCGAGAACGGCTTCATGCATGCGCTGAAGTTCACGACGGGTGACTACCCGGAGAACATCGAGATCCGGCCACACAACCGTGCGGTGACGGAGGCGGCCTGCCTCCACTGCCACCAAGACATGGTTGATCCCATAGTCCATGGTTCCGCCTACCGGGGCGAAACCTTGTCCTGCATCCGATGCCACGACGGCGTGGGCCACAAGAGGTGAGAACAATGACGGAAGAGCAACCAGACAGTACGAAACCCGGACGGGAAAGCAAGGTGTGGGCGGGACCCAAGGCCCGTTGGGTACCGATCGTCACCCTCCTCGTCGTCGCGGTGGGAGCCGCGGGGCTGACGTGGTTCCTGACCAACATCTTCGAGCGCAAGCAGGAGGCGCTGACGCCCTTCACGCAGGTCGTGGAGGTCGACGAGACCACCTACGACCCCGAGGTGTGGGGCCAGAACTTCCCGCTGCAGTACGAGGGGCACATCGCCACCGCCGAGATGTACGACCACAAGACGGTCCCGTGGGAGCCCACGATCGAGGGCGACACGCGTGACCGGATCGCGGTCAGTAAACTCGAACTCGACCCGCGCCTGGTGACCATGTGGCAGGGCTATGCGTTCTCCGTCGACTACCGCAAGCCGCGCGGGCACGAGTACATGCTCGAGGACCAGCAGCTGACCCGCCGCGTCCAGGAATTCAACCAGCCCGGCGCGTGCCTCAACTGCCACGCGTCGCTGCCGGAGATCCAGGACTCGCTCGGCGACGGCGACCGCGCCGTCGGCTGGGCCGAGATGAACAAGCTGCCCTACGGCGAGGCCGTCGAGCACGCGGGCGGCCCGATCGCCTGCATCGACTGCCACGTGCCCGACACGATGGAGCTGCGCATCACGCGGCCCGCGCTGATCGAGGGGCTCGCGCGCTACAAGGAGAACGTCGAGGGCATCAAGGACTACGACGTCAACCGCGACGCCAGCCGCCAGGAGATGCGCAACTTCGTCTGTGCCCAGTGCCACGTGGAGTACTACTTCGCCGGCGACGGGAACACGCTGACCTACCCCTGGACGCACGGCTGGTCCATGACCGACGCGATCCAGTACTACGACGAGGTCGGCCACAACGACTTCGAGCACACGATGACCGGCGCCAACGTGATCAAGGCGCAGCATCCCGAGTTCGAGACCTGGTCGCAGGGCATCCACGCGGAGGCCGGCGTCGGCTGCGCCGACTGCCACATGGCCTACGAGCGTGACGGTGCGTCGAAGATCACCGACCACCAGATCGCGAGCCCGATGCTCGACGCCGACACGATCAACCAGACCTGCCTCACCTGCCACAACGCCACCACGGACGAGATGCAGGATCGGGTCACGACGATCCAGGACCGTTGGCAGATGTCGGTGGACATCGCGTTCGACGCACTGGACGAGTTGATCCACGACCTCGGGGCCTCCAAGGACAGCGCGTCCGCGGAGAACCTCACCAAGGCTCGTGACTACCAGCGCTGGGCGCAGTTCATCGTCGACATGAACGTCTCCGAGAACGGCTCCGGCTTCCACGCACCCAGCTACCAGATCGGCATGCTGAACCAGGCGACGGACTTCGCCCGCAAGGGCCAGCTCGCGCTTCTCGGCGTGGACACCGGCCCGGTATCGGCGAGCGGACAGAACTGATGTCCGACGGACCCGCGAAGAGTGCGAAGGTGGAGAAGACGTCGACGGCACGCGGCATCAACAAGGTGCTGGTCGCCTTGCTCGCCGCAGCCATCGTGCTGCTCGTCCAGCAGTGGGGACA
>JAAYZP010000197.1 GCA_012514785.1 Propionibacterium sp.
ATTCCACTTCTACACCTGCGGGTGGAGGCTGGCCGAGGCACCCCCTGCCCACCAGCGTGAGCGCCGGGGTATCGGTGAGTTTCGCGACGACTTCCAGCTGCGTCCAGGCGCGGAAGAACGTCACGGCGTCGGGATATCCCGCGGCCACGGCCGGCGGGGTGTCGGTGACGAGCTCGACGTCCAACGCCTGCCTGCCGGGCATCGCCCCCGGCCAACACCAGCGCACATCGTCGCTGGTGTAGGAGTGCACCCCGGTGCAGCCCTGCGGACACCGCGCTGAGCGGGGAGTGCGCACGAGGCCCACCTCAGATGGAGCCGCCACCGTCGATCACGAGGGTCTGGCCGTTGATGTTGGTGTCCTCGAACAGCAGCGTGTCGATGATGGGCAGCACGTTCTCCGGCTCCACCAGGCGGCCGGTGGGCGTGCGGCGGGTGATGGTGTCGAGCTGCGTCTGGCCCAACACCGAGCTCATCTCGGAGGCGAAGAATCCGGGAGCGACGGAGTTGGCCAGCACTCGGCCGTGCATCTCGCGCGCGATGGCCCGCATCGCCGAGTCCAGGCCGCCCTTGGTGGCGGAGTAGGCGACGAGGCCCGCGTAGCCGCGCTGCGCGCAGATCGAGGTGACGAAGACGACCCGCCCGGTGCCGCGGCCGGCGAGGATGCGGCGCAGCACCGTGCGCGAGAGCACGAGCGGCGCGGTGAGGTTGGTTTCGATCAGCTGCTCGATGCGCTCCGGGGACGTGTGGACGTGCAGGGAGTCCTGGCCGATCGCAGCGTTGTTGACGAGCGCATCGACGGGACCGAGCTTCTTCTCGGCGTCCTTGATGAACGAGGTCACGGCCTTGTGGTCGGTCGCGTCGACGGAGGCGATGTGCATCCGGTCGGGGTGTTCGGCGGCCAGCGCCTCGAGCTCGGGTGTGACGGTGCGGGCGAAGGTCGCCACCTTGGCGCCGCGGTCGAGGATGCTCTGCACGATCGCGAGACCGAGTCCGCGCGAACCGCCGGAGACGACCACACAGCTGGCAGCGGGAATGGGGGCGTTAGACATCGGACTTCAGACTCTCTTTCAGGGGGATCTCGTCGAGGATGCGCACGCGACGGGGGACCTCGGTCTCGGCCAGTCGCTCGGCGCTGTAACGGATGATGTCGTCCTCCGTGAGGGACTTGTCGTCGAGCACGACAGAGGCTTGCACCAGCTGGCCGACGACGGGCGCGCGGCGGGCCTTGATGGCGGCCCAGGCGATGCCGGGGTGCGCGAGGAGTGTGTCGCGCACCTTGCCGACGGAGACCTTGGTGCCGCCGACGTTGATCTCGTCGGAGGCGAGCCGTCCGGTGATGTGGACGCGGCCGTCGCGGACCTCGACGCGGTCGCCGGTGCGCAGCGTCTGGGCCACACCGTCGCCCCGGTGGGGGCTGGCGATCAGGAGCTCGTCGCCGTCGACGGTGAGCGTGGGGCGGCCTTCCTTCGCGGAGCCGAGCCATTCGGCGGGGAAGCCGGCCAGCCCGTCGTGGAAAGCGATGGATGCGCCGGCCTCTGAGGAGGCGTAGATCCAGGAGACGCGCGCGTTCGGGAAGGCTTCGCGCAGCAAGTCGATCACCGCCTGGTCGACGGGTTCGCCGCCGAGTGTGATCTGCTTGAAGTCGACGCCGGCGAGCTCGTCGCGCTGCGAGAGCAGTGCCTGGCGCCAGAAGGTCGGTGTGCCGGAGGCGGCATTGACGCCGTGTTCGGCGGCAGCTTCCGCCCAATGCTGGGTGGCGTCGACGCAGACCATCGACGTGCCGGGGTGCGCGAGCGCGAGCGTGGTGACCTGCCACCAGGCGTAGGCGCCGGGCGTGTAGGGGTTCAG
>JAAYZP010000198.1 GCA_012514785.1 Propionibacterium sp.
CGTATACGAGAGGCGAACTCGCATAAGCCAGGCGAACCGACGAACGGAGGCGAAAACCCGACGGACGCAGGCGAGAACCCGACGAACGCAGGTCAGCCGAACACGACGCCGTGGTCGCGCGCGAACGCCGGGGGGCCGCCCGCGTACGGCGTGCCGTGCACGACGACGTCCCACCCGGACCCGCGCCGCTGCAGTGCCCACAGGCTGAGGCACGTCGCCGTGCCGAGGCGCCCGCCGTCGTGCAGATAGACGTAGCTCGTCTGCCCGTTGTCGAGGTCCATCGCGCGCGCCTTGATCATGCCCGTCTCCGACAGCAGCGCCCGCCGCTGCACCGCGCTGAACGCCACCACCACGTGCTCGATCGCCGGCGACAGGTGCTCGAGGTCCAGCAGGATCTGCGCCCGGTCCGGCCCGGAGCTCTCCCCCGGCGACACGAACCCGACGAAGCCCCTGCGGTCGGGCAATTGCTGGTTGCGGCGGTACAGGAAGTGGTCCTTGTCGGGCACGCGGCCCGAGGAGTCCAGCAGCACGGCGCACATGTCGACGTCGAAGTCCCGGTTGTCCCAGGTGGCGCCGAAGAGCACCCGCTCGATCGGCGCATTGTCGAGGTTCCTGAGCGCCACTTTGGTACCCGCCGGCAGGCGGCTCGCGCGGCGCGGCGCGTCAGACGTGGCCATGCAGGTCCCTCCTCTTCTTCGCGAGCGCGGCCAGCAGCACGTCAAGCACCCTGAACGGGATGATGCCGCCGCTGCCGACGGATTGCGCGTCGGGTTCCGCGCCCAGCGCGGAGATCGCGAACAGCCGAAACGGCAGCCCGGCCTGCGTCGCCGCGCTGATCACCATGCGCGCGTCCAGCAACTCCAGCAGGCCAAGGAGCTCCTCGTGGAGGAGCGAGCCGTCGCCCTCGTTGTCGAAGCCGGCCACCATCGACGGGTCCCGCTGCATCGCGGAGCCCGGACGGTTGAAGATCGACTGCCACTTGGGCGACGAGAGGTGCCGCAGCCGCTGCAGCACGTCGAACTTGCTGAGCACGACGGCGAGCACCTGGTCCGGGCCCGTCCCGTTGCGCTGCGCATCCCGGGCGCGCAGCACCGAGCGCAGCACGTGCAGGTCGTCGCCGGACTGCCGCGGCACGGTGACCACGCCGTCGAGCACCGCGGAGACGCCCGGCACCTTGAGGGGGTCCACCAGCGTCGTGATGAAGTCGACGAACCCGAGGTAGCGGAAGCGGTCGTCGGATGGCGAGAGCCGCTCGAAATCCTCACCCGCAGCGTCAATGATCGACAGGCAGTACGGCACGCCCTGGTAGTCGAACTCCCACAGGAGCGGCTCGATGCTCTCCTGGTCGGCCGGCGGGGTGGCCCCGAGCAGGTTGCGCTGCTGCAGCAGCGGCACGCGGTACTTCTCGTGGAAGCGCGTCTTCGTGGTCCCCACCGGGGTCAGGAAGCTGTCCTGCGAGGCGAGGAAGTACTCGAACTGGTCCATCATCACGCCGATCAGCACCGACTTCCCCGCAGTGCGGGCGCCGGTCACCGCCAGCGACACCTGGACGCGGTCCAACCACTCCGACGGCACCTCGAGGCGGCACGTCGCGCACTGCCCGGCCCCGGCCACCTGCCTGTAACACCTGGGGCATTGATTCACTGACTACCTCCCGGAAACATGGCGTCGGCGATCCGGCTCGCGCCCTCGGCCAGTCCGGCCAGCGTAGCGATCCCGACGACGCGGTCGAAACCCTCCAGCGCCGCGAACTCCTCGTCCCAGAACTGCGCGGCCCTGTCCTCCGGCCGGGCGCCGCGCTCCGAGCGGCCGAGCGCCACGACGATGCACTCCAGCTCCCGCTCCCGCACGATCTCCAGCACCTCGCGGTAGTCAACGGGCACGCCGTCGTCGATCAGCACGACCGCGCTGCCCTCGGGGAGGCGACGGCCGACGTCGCGCACCGACTCCTGCAGGCTCGGCCACGGGGCCGGCGGGTGCGCGAGCGCGCGCTCCCAGTCGATCTGTTCGCCGTCGAGCGTGGCCGTGATCTCGGTGGGCGGGGACGTGGCGACGAGCCACTGCTCGGGCGGGCCGCCGTACGCCGTCGACGCGACGCCCAGCACCAGCTCGATGAGCTGCTGGTACGCGTCGGGCCCGACGGCGTGGTGCGCGGTGGCGGACCCGTCGAGCACGCACGCCCAGCGGGTGGTGCGGCCGCTGGACTGCTTGTGGTTGACGTGGAACGCGTAGTTGCCGCGCTGCATCCACGCCAGCTCCACCGTCGATGTCTGCCCCATCAGGTCGGCGATCTCGCCGCCGACGATCTCCACCAGGCTGACGGCCTGGCGACCGCCGACGTCCGCGGCGGGGCGGACCACCTCGTCGCCGGTGCCGGCGGCCGACTTCAGCGTCACGCCGAGCCGCGCGCCGGACGGGAACGGCCCGCCGGTGGTGCTGCGCGCCGTGACGGTGATCGGGCCGGTGGGCACGACGACCACCTCGGTGCGCGTGACCTGGAAGTTGGGCGCGAGCTCCGCCCCGTCGGGGCCGACGAGCACCAGCTCCAGGCCGGTGGCCTGGCTGAGGCGGATGTTGAGCGCGCCGTCGGGGGCACGGACGGTGCCCCCCGCGAGCTGGATCAGGGCCATGGGTCTCCTAACAACTGCTGCAGGCGCGTGTCGTCGCCCGTCTCGGCCAGCGCGCCGGCGACGAGCCACACGTCACGGCGCCGCGCCTCGGGCAGGCGGGCGACGGCACGGGCCCAGAGCTCCAGCGGGAACGCGTCGAGCTCCCGCAGGCGCTGGGCGGCGGCGAGCACCTCGTCGAAGTCCTCCACCGGCGACGGCTGGGGCGCGGCGTCGACGTCGACCTCGACGTCCTCCGCCGGTGCCGCGTGGTACGGGCCGTCGGCGTCGTCCAGGTCGTGCGTCTCGTCGATGCCGTACGCGTCGTCGCTGGGCGTCTCCACCTCGACGCCGACGAAGTCCGCGAGCTCGCGCAGCTCCGGCCAGCGGCGGATGGTGGGGCCCACGCCGGCCAGCATGTCGCGGATCGCGCGCTCCTGGCCGAAGTTCTGGCCCCCGGGCCTGGTCAGCCAGGCCACCTTCAGCGCGTGCGCCATCCGGAACGGCTCCCCCGCGCCGTCGGTCTTGTACCGCTCCAGGAGTTCGTCCCGGCGCGCGAACACGTCGGCGGCCACGTCGTCGGACTGCAGCAGGAGGTCGGCGAGCATCTGCCCCCACAAGCCCTCGTCGCCGCCCTCACCCGTGGTGTCGACGACGCCGCCCGCGAGCCCGCCGGGCACGACGACGTCGGGCCCGATCACCGCGATGTATTGGCTGGTGGGCTGCTGTTCGGCCATCGTGCGGGCGTCCTCGCCCACCAGCAGCTGGAAGGCGTCCGCGACGTCGGGCGGCAGCATCCACAGGATCGCGGAGAGCCAGCGGGCGCCCTCCTCCGTCGGCGCCACGATGAGCAGCCTCGAGCGCTCCCCCTGCAGCGCCGCCACGCCGGCGGAGACCACCCAGCGGGCCTTCAGGATCCGCATCGGGTCGGCACGCAGCCAGTCCGCCGTCGACGACCACCCCGACGGCGCCTCCAGCGCGTCGGCGAGCTCGGCCCGTGCCACCTGTCCGGCGCCGTGCGGCAGCACCCAGCCGGGGCTGAAGAACCAGTCGATCGTGCGCAGGTCCGCGCGGGGCTCGACGGCGGCGCAGTGCGAGATCACGTTGCCCGGCCTCCCCGTGTGGTCCGGCCCGGCCTCCACGCTCATGCAGACGGCGGCCCCGTCGTCGAGCGGGCGGCTCCGGAACCGGCGCGAGCGGCGCTCCAGATCCATCGCCGAGGGGAACTGCGGCATCGTCTGCGGCAGGTACACCGAAGCCAGCGACGAGAGCCGGTCGCGGCGCGAGGGTTCGATACCGGGGGTTTCGCGGATCACGCCCCACCCGCCGGTGGCGCGCCCCGCGATGTCGTCGGCCGAGCCGTACAGCAACTGGTCCATCACACCCGCACTTTCAACGTCTCGACGTGCGGGTCCAGCACGGCGATGGCGCCGGTCTCGGAGGCCCGCAGGTTGATGAACAGCCGCACGAACCGCGCCCGTCCCCCGACGGGGAGGCTGCCGACGAAGACCCGCTGCCCGGCGGCGAGCGAGACCGTCGCCTGCTGGATCAGCTCGCCGTCGCCCGGTTCCAGCGGGATCCGGCTGTGGTGGCCCACCAGCGCCACCGGGGTCTCGTGGAGCTCGTCGTCGACGGTGGCGTAGAGGTGGTAGAACGCGGGGCTCACGCTCGGGTGGGCCACCTGCTGGTTGGCGAGCATCGGCACGATCTCGTAGCGCAGCCGCGTGATGCCCTCGTAGTCGATGCTCACCGGCGCCGAGTGGACGGGCGCGCCGTCCAGGTAGACGACGCCGAACAGGTGGATCGAGCAGCCGTTGCTAGGCAGCGTGCGCGTGATGCGCATGCCGCCGGTCTTGTCGTAGTCATCACGGGTGAGCTCCGCGATCGGCTGGTTGGCCTCGGGGTCGATCGTCGCGCCGCGGGGCCCCTGGTAGGCCTCCACGATGGAGACCCCCTCAGGCCACGGGAACGTCAGGATCTGGGCGTCGACCCGTTCGATCACGCGGGCCCACTCGGGTGCGTGCGGCGTGACCATCGACACTGGCGGCCCCACCCAGACGAGCTCGTCGGAGACCCAGTGCACCGCCACGAAGTGGGCCCGCACCCAGCTCTGGTCGACGACGAAGCCGCTGATCGTCTTGATGCCGCCGAGGTCGTCGGCGGGGTACGTGACACGCAGGTCGGGCGTGAGCCCCTGGCTCTCGATGATCTCGCGCGTGCGCGCCGCGTTCTCCAACCCCTGCGGCGGGCGGTCCTTCGTCGCGAACAGCACGACGCGTCCGTGGCGGGGCGGGATCCACGTGAGGTCGTAGGAGCCGGGCGAGGTGGTGGAGCGCTTGACGTCGAGCTGCACGGGCTGCGCGTCCGGCGTGATGCTGATGTTCGCCGTCACCGGCGCCGAGACCGAGGAGCCGCCCGTGGGCAGGTCCGCGACGGCGAACGCCGCGTACACGATCTCCTCGCCCAGCGGCGGTTCGCGGTCCAGGAAGCCCCCCGTGCGGACCGCGTCCGGCGGCAGCATCCGGGCCTGGTCGTAGTGGATGGGCACGCCGTGCGGGAAGCGCTGCACCTCGACGCGGCTCCCCTCGGGTGCCCGCCAGGAGGCGGCGACGGCCTTGTCGGCGGTGACGTTGAGGGTGAAGTGGCTCGGCGGCCACACCACCTCGCTCGCACCGATGAGGACCGGCTGCGACTGCGAGGCCTCCAGCAGCGAGGAGCCCTGGTTGGCCCAGATCGCGAGGTACGTGACCGGCCCCCGGGGGCGCAGCGGCAGGGAGCCCGCGGTGGCGTACGTCACGCCGACGAGGCTCGCCACCTCGGGCGCGCCGGTGGGCCAGGTGTCGGCGGACTGCACGACGCGGTACAGCGTCACCGGGGCGTCACCCGGCGCGGGCGTCCACTCCAGCCGGACCTCGCCGCCGAGGGTGGTGGCCACGACGAAGCCCAGCGGCTGCGCCGTGCCGCGGTTCCAGTCGAACGGGCCGAACCTGGGGATCTGCACCCACTCGAACGGTTTCGACGGGTCGGGAAGCTCCGGCTCGGGCAGGGGCTCAGGCACCGCCTCCGGCTCGGAGCCGGGGCCCACCTCGGGCTCCGGTGCGACGTCGCCCACCGTGTCGTCGACGGCCCGACGCGCCTCCGGCGCCGCGTCCGCGCGGCTGCCAGGATGCAGCACCCCCCACAACTCGTGCGGGTAGTCGGCCAGCACCGCGCCGTCGGCCAGGGTGGCGAGCGCGCGGCCGAGGCCCTCGAAGTCGTCGATGCGGGCGGCGGCCAGCCGGCCCAGGTCGGCGTCGGAGACCGCCGCGACGCGCGGGTCGTCGTGCCCGTCGCGCCACTGCTGGAGCCGGTGGTAGCAGGCCGCCTCGTCGCCGGACGGGGGCTTCGTCATCGCCGACTGGATCGCGGCGAAGGAGTCCAGCACCGTGTCGCGGTCGTCCCAGATCAGGTGCTCGGCGATCTGCTTCGATGTGACGCCCATGTAGGCGATCACGTCGAGGTCGTGCGTCGAGAACCGTGGCCCCATCCCCTCCAGCCTGCGACGTCGTTCGTCCCTCACCATCCCGCTCCCGTCTGCCGGGGCCACTGGCCCTGCTGTCCGCCCCACTGCTGCTGGGGCTGCTGCGGCTGCTGCTCCGGCCACTGCTGCTCGGCAGGCGACTGCGGCTGCATCTGCGGCGCCGCCGGTTCCTGCGGGATCAGCCGCAGCCCGAACGGCAGCAGCACCACGCACACGTAGGCGACGATCAGCGCGATCAGCGCCACCCACCCGCCGGGGCCGACGTGGACCCGGCCGTCGATGGACGCCTGCATCTCCCGCAGCTCGGGGACGAAGACGCCCGCGGAGCCCCAGAGGCTCACCGTCGCCACCAACATGCCGCCGGCGAACGAGACCACGACGCCCAGCGCGATGCCCGCCGCCATGTAATCGCCGCGGCTGATCGCAGCGCTGCCGGCGATCAGCGCGAGCGCCCAGACGACGATGAACACCGCCAGCAGCAGCACGTCCTTCGGCGCATACCCCTCGGCGCCGAGCAGCGACGGGTCGCCCACGATCCAGTCCGGGAAGATGGCGATCACGGCCATGACGGCCGCGACGATCAACATCGAGGCGCAGTAGTGCCCCAGGCCGGTGGTGCGACGCTCACCCAGCGGCTGGGCCGCGAAGAACAGGAGCCCGACCCACGGCAGCACGAGGCACAGGATGACCGCCAGCCCCACCGACTTGCCGGCCCGACGCGCCAGCACGACGCCGTAGGCCACCGACGGGATCGCCATCGACAGCCACACGATCAGCACCGCGGTCACGATTTCGTTCATCCGATACCCCTCACACGAAGTCCCCGGTGCTCTCGATCCGCGGCGCTTCCACGGCGTCGATCGGGGCACCGGCCAATTGGGTCACCGGATAGGCGCCGCCCACCTGCACGACGACCAGCGCCACGTCGAGCCCGGCCGCGTCCACCTGGCGGATCGCGTCGCGCACGTTGCGCACATCCAGCACGCTCGTCTCGTCGGCGAACATTCCGGACTGGAAGGAGTCCTGGCCCGCCTGGTCCGTGTCCAGCCCGGCGACGAAGTCGGTGCGGCGCACCTCGGCGGCGGTGCCGTCGCGCGCGTCCCGCACGAGCACCCTGGACAGCAGGGTGTCGCGGGCATCCGCATCCGCGAGGGTGAGCTGCGCGATCTGGCCCTGGATCGTCGGCGACATCGAACGCGACGCCGCATGCTCCGCCATCGCCCGGCTCCAGCGCGAGAGCGCGGGCACGCCGTCGATGAGCGGGTCGTGCGCGAGCAGGGTCTGGTCGCCGGCGAGCTGGTGGCGCATCGCGCCGAGCGACGCGGGCAGCGTGGCGCGGAACTCGTTCCACGGGTCGGAGAGCCAGCCGACGGGGAACAGCCGGCCCCGCCAGCGGTTGGCGACCTCGTCGACGGCGTCCGGGTCGGGCTTGGCCACGCCGATCGCGTTGTTCAGCGGCAGGCCCTGGCCGACGTGCACGCTGCGCTCGGTGGCCTCCGACGGGTTGCCGTGCGGGGCGTGGAGGAAGGCGCCCAGCACGCGGGCCCAGTCGAGGTACTGCCGGTAGGCGCGGCTGACCAGCCGCAGGTCCTCCAACGCCTCGATGCGGTGCCGCTGGGCGTCCTCGAGCTCGGTGGAGGCGCGTTCCAGCCGGTAGACAGCCGCGTAGACGGCGGCGGAGGAGCGCATGTGCATGAGCGCGCCGGCCGACAGCCAGCCCGAGACGAGCAGGACGACGCCGAGCAGCAGCCACGGCCAGCCGATGACGCTGAGCGCGGTGAGCGCCACGAGGATCGCCAGCAGCGAGACGGCGACGCCGGACAGGACGCGCACCCGCATCGCGAGGTCGTCCTGCAGCTGTTCGACGTCGGCGGGCACCTCGGGCTGGGCGCTGAGGCGTCCCACCTTCTCGGTGAGCTCGTCCACCTCCACCAGCAGCGCTCGGTGCGCGTCGCCGAGGCGGCGGCCGACGTGGCCGGAGTAGGAGGCGCGCGCGGTCTCGGCCCACTGGCGTAGCCGGTTGCGTTCGGTGGTGATCGCCTGCCCCAGGTGCGGCTGGGTGCGGGCGAGGTAGTCGAGCCGGTCGAAGAGCCGGCCGACGGCGATGTCGTCGCCGGGCTGGATCTCCCAGTTGGGCAGGAACGCCGCCAGCGACGGCGGCAGGGTGAACGGATCGTGCGGGCTGGGCGCCACGCGGGCCGTCGTCGCGACGATGGCGCGCTGCGTGCCCTGCGTCCAGGGGGCGAGGTCCGGCGAGCGGGTGCCGGCGTCGAGCAGGGTGAGCCCACCGTCGACGAAGTCGTGCCAGAGCTGCGGCTTCTGCGGCACCGGCGGGAGCTCGGAGGAGTCGGCGACGGTGCGCTTGATCACGGACTCGAGCTGGCTCTCGTACTCGGCCCACGTCGCCGACGAGCCGTCGGCGCGCACGCCCCGGACCACGACGGCGTAGCCCGAGTCCGAGCCGCCGAATACGGCGTTCTGCACCGTGTTCGCGACGGCCTTGCGGGCCGCGTGCGTCACCGCGGCGACGAGCTGGCCCGGCGCCTTGAGCAGGGCGTCGCCCACGAAGTTCAGGAAGTTCAGGATCGCCTGCCAGGCGCCGATCTGCTTGGGGCGCGGCGGGGCGGTGGCGTGCCGCACGCGCGGCATCATGTCGGGATGCTTCTGGAAGAGGCGCTCGGCCATCCCGACGGCGCGGGGGGCCTCGTCGTCGACCGCGAGCGCGAACCCGGAGTCCACGCGCGGGGTCGGGTAGCGCTCGGAGACCGTGATGAGGCGCTCGCCGAGGGCGTGCTGCACCGAGCCCGACGACAGCGAGCGGCTGTACGCCCGGATCGGGGTGACCAACTGGCCGCTGGGGGTGGTGAGGCCGTCGAACGGGCCCTCCTTCTGGCCGGGCCAGAGCCCGAGCAGCGACGTCAGCGTGCCGGCGAGCAGCATGTACCAGCGCGGATCCGACGTCGAACGCCTGAGCGGCGCCGCGGCCCGGCCCGGGGCGCTCGACTCCTCCGGCGAGACGGCGAGGTTGTGCCAGCCGAACATCACCAGCGAGCGGCGCTGCCACTCGGCCCCCGGGCTGCCCGCGGAGACGCACAGCTGCGTGAACTGCGCGCCCGGGGCCGTGGACTGGAGCGCGCCCAGCACGCCCATGGCCTGGTCCTGCGCGACGGCCGACTCCTCCTCGTCGACGACGCCCACCACCGCCACCCGCACCCGGCGGCTCGGCGTGTTGGCGAGGTCCTGCTGCAGCGCGACGCCGAACCGGTCGTCGAGCCCCAGCACGGTGGCGGGGATCGCGGCTTCGCCGTCGCGCACGGAGTCGAGGTCGACGACGCGGCACGGGTTGACCAGCCCCTGGATGGTCCAGTCGTGCAGGATCGCCTGCAGCGCGACGGCCACCGGCCGCCGCGCCGCGATGACGACGTACTCAGATCCAGACGTCACTGCTCGCCCCCACCGAATCGTCGATCGCCGCCGCCTCGATCATCTGCTTGAGCAGGTGCAGCGCCGGGAGCGCGTGCGGCGCCAGCTCGGACATGAGGCTCATCTGCCGCATCTTCGGCAGCGTCAGCCCCAGCTGGTAGGCGGTCACGTTGGACTCGTTGATGTTGCCGGCCGCGTCCGCCTGGCCCCACTGCTCCGCGTACATGTGGCGCAGCCCGTCCACCCACTTGGTGGCTTCGTTCGCCCGCGCGGCGGCGACGGTGCCCGTCGCGTCCGCCTCGGCGCGGGTGAGCACCGGCGACGGGCCGTCGGAGACGAGCGGCGACCCGTCCTGCTGCATGGGCTTGTCGAAGAACGCGGCCCGCAGGAGCTCGACGCCGTTCCACGACTCGATGTCGCCGGAGTGGGCGTTGGAGTCGGCCCCGTCGACGAGCCGGCGCAGCGCGTCGTAGGTGGCCAGCGGGGTGAGCTCGGAGTCGCCCACGCAGCGCACGAACGCCCAGGCGTGGCTCATCAGCTGCGCGGCGAGCACGTCGTGCGCGGAGCGGATCTGCGTGTCCTCGCTGGTCAGCAGGTCGCCGAAGTGCACCCAGCCCTCGGGCGAGCTGACCGCGGCGCGGCCGGTGCTGTCCTGGCGCACGAGGCCGACGAGCCGGCCCAGGTACCAGCCGGCGATGACGCGCTCCAGCTCGTCGGAGGACATCGCGATCGACGCCGACAGCGGGCGGGTGCGCTTCCACTGCCACAGGTTGCGCTGCGCGATCAGCGGCGCCTTCGCCCAGCGCGACTGGATCGGCTCCAGCAGCGAGGTGAAGCACAGCGGCGAGACCTTCTGGTACGAGCCGAACACGTTGACCTTGCCGGCGCTGGAGATGGTGCCCACGAGCGAGTCGTCGAAGTTCTCGACGCTGGTGGGGTCCAGCGACGCGTTGGCGCGCAGCCGCTGCAGCACGTCCCGGCTGACCGGGTGGTCGCCGCCGATCGGGATGTCCGAGAAGGAGTAGACGAACTTGATGTCGGTGCCGTGCAGGCGCTGGGCCATGTTGATGTCGATGCCGACGACGGGCTTCGCCTTCTCCATCGTCTCGATGAGCTTCGTCGCGAAGCTCTCCTGCCGCTGCTGGCGGTCGATCGCGGTCACGCCCGGGTCGTCGAGGTAGTCCGAGATGGACTGCCCCGCGAAGGCGGCGAACACGTCGCCGCGGGCGCTGAGGCGGGCGGTGGCGCGCCCCAGGAGGTCGGCGTGCGACATGAGCAGCGTGTAGTTGGGCTTCGCCTCGGGTGTGGGTTGGCCGTCGACGGCGCGGCTCGGCAGCGCTGAAGGCCGCCAGTGGCTGACCTGGCGGAGCACCTCGTACTCCTGCTTGGCGCCGGTGGTCTCCCACTGCCCGCCCGACATCTCCGCGCGGATCTTCGACAGCGACTGCCCGTAGTCCATCGTGCTGTTCGCGGAGGCGACGACGTCGCTGCGGAACTGGCTGGGAAAGTCGTCGGCGGTGGTCAGCAGCACCTCGTTCTCGGCGTGGTTGAACCGCAGCGGCACGCGGTCCGACTCGTCGGGCCAGTCGGCGAACGTGTCGGAGCTGAGCTGCGCGAGGCCCGCGCCGGAGGCGGTGCGCGCGCGCTCCACCTCCAGCAGGCGCAGGGCGTCGTTGGACGCCTTCTCCAGCGAGCCGAGCACGTCGACCGCGTAGGCCCGCAGCACGTTCGCCGCGATGCGGGCGCCCTCGAGGCGCAGCGTGCGCTCCATCGAGTTGGCCAGCGAGCGCTGCACCATCTGCCCGATCGGGTGGTTCATGTCGACGGTCTTCTTGCCCAGGCTCTGGGCCTGCTGCGCGACGGCCGGGTCGAGCGCGACGGGGTCCGCACCGTCGGCCTCGGTGCCGGCGGAGGCGAGCTGGCCGATGATCTGGTCGGCGTACATCCTGACACGGCTCATCAGCTCGCGCCCGTACGGCAGGCCGAACTGGCCGACGACGCGCAGGAACTCGGCCTTGGCCGCACCCTCGAGCTGGTAGGCCCAGCTCTCCGCCCACGCGTAGGCGCCGCGCTGCAGGTGCGCGCGGGCCTGCTCGCGCAGGGGGTTCAGGGTGGCGGTGACGGTGGAGATCCACTGCGACGCGGGGGCGGCGCCGGCGTTGCCGAGCATCCCGTAGGCGGGGCCGCACGCCTCGCGCGCGACGGCCTCCCACTGCTGGCGGGGGAACGCGACCGACTGGAACCAGTCCGGCGCGGGGTGGTTCGGCTGCGGCAGCCCCATGTAGTTCAGCGACGCGCCCCACTGGTTGTCCATCAGCTGGCGCAGCTGGTCGTTGCCGGGCAGCTGGCTCGTGGGGTTGATGTGCCCGGAGACGAGGTGCTCCGAGGCTGCGCGCGAGAGCCGCTGGCCGGCGTAGTCGAGGTAGCGGTCGCGGCCCAGCGACAGGCTGGCGAAGCCGAGCGACCCGAACGGCAGCGCGAGCGGGTCGACGCGCCAGCCGAACTTCTGGTTGAGCGCCGTGAGCGGGTTGGGGTTGCCGAGCATGAAGTCGAGGTACTGGCGCGACGCCCGCTCGGAGAGGATGGTGCCAGCCAGCGCGCGGGCGATGCCGCGGTAGACGCTCTCCTGCGAGCCGTCGCCGAAGTAGGCGCCCGAGCCGCCGATCTTCGAGCCGATCGGGAACACGCGCGCGAACGGCGGCGTGTTGGTGTTCAGCGGGATGCCGAGGCTGGCGTAGGTGGCGGCGTCGAAGCCCTCGGAGGTGCGGGCGATCGCCGCGATGATCTCGGGCAGCGCGGCCATGGCGTTGCCCTCGACGTTGGCGCGCTTGCCCTCGTCGAGCTGCGCGAACACGTCGGCGGTGTAGAGGAAGGCACCGATGTTCTGGCTCTTCACGCCGGGCAGCGTGCCGAGCAGGCGGGCGACGTCGAGGAACATCGACGAGCCGGAGCCGCCGGCCATGGAGCCGACGATGATCGGGATGATCACCTCGGAGGACTGCTCGGCGGTGGGGATCTGCCCCCAGGCGCCGGGCGCGACGGACTTGGCCTGGGCCCGCACGAGCGTCTCGCGGAGCTGCGCGAGCCGCGGCAGGGTGAGCATGCGGCCCACCGCGCGGTATTGGCCGGCGCCGGAGGTGACGGGGATGGTGTTGGCGGCGGCGGGGTTGCGCGGCGCCCAGCCGGAGAGCCCGACGTAGTTCTTGTCCTTGCTGCTCAGCTGCGCCTCGACGGTGTTGGCCGTCTGCAGGAACGAGTTCGACGGCGAGGAGAACGACAGGTACTGGCCGCCCATGTCCTGGATGTTGCCCAGCGGCTCGGGGCCGCGGTCGGGGTCGACCGGGACGTCGATGTGCACGAACTGCCAGGCATCCGGGAGCTCCGAGATACCCCGTGAGCGCAGGTCCGCCCGCAGTTGGTCGATCAGGAGCCTCAGCGTGGTGCCACCGGAGCCACCACAGCCGACGATCAGGAATCTACGCACGTGTTATGTCCTCACTCGAGTTCGGGCGCTTGCAGTACTTCTTACCAGCCCGCCCCACCGCGGGCGGGGCCTTGGGACGGGTTGGGTGGGGGTGCCGGGGGCGGGTTCGACCACGGGTTCGACGGCGGCGCCTGCGGCGGGTTGGCCCACGGGTCGCGCGCGGCCGGTCCGGGCGGGCCGGCGGGGCCGCCGCCCCAGGGGTCGTGCCGCGGCGGCTGCGCGTCGGGCGGGAGCCCCTCCCGGAGCCCGGCCACGGCGTCGCGGATGTTGGCGCGCACGTCGTCGAGGAGTTCGTCGAGCCCGGGCGCGCCGGGGCCGGTGTAGACGGTGACGACGACGTTGCCGGTGTGGGGCGCGTTCGGGTCGAGCGCGACGGTCCAGTTGCCCTGCACCGCCAGCGGGAGCTTCGCGAGGTCGCCCTTGCTGGTCATCGCGGTGCGGCCGCCGACCGCCCTGCCCGGCTGCTCGACGACGACGTAGCCCGGCTCCGTGAGCGCCAGCCCCATCTTGGCCTGCAGGGTGGTGCCGGCGACGTCGACGCGTCGGCGGTTGCCCGTCAGATGGGCCATCTGCATCTGCGCGACGTCGATGTTGATGCCGCCGTCGGTGAAGGCGCGCGTGTCGTCGACGGGGCCGGTGACCCGGCCGGCGAGCACGGCGGTGCCGGGGATCTTCGCGGTGAGGTACTTGGTCAGGTAGAGGATGCCGACGGGGATCGCGATGCCGAGCAGCGTGATCCCGATCAGGGTGCCCCAGAGCACCGGCTGCGACGCGGGGCGGCGCATCTGGAGGTCGAAGTCGAGGCTGACCGCGATCGGCTCGGCGGCGCTCGGGGAGGTGAGCCACACCTCGGTCTCGCCGACGAGGGCGCCGTTGCCGACGTCGCCGGGGCTGAGCGTGAGTTCGAGGCCGGTGGTGGAGCAGTTGGCCTCGTCGGTGGCCGGGGAGGTGAGGGTCGCGGCGTCCAGGCCCTGCGGGTAGCCGGTGAAGCGGGTCTCCCCGCCGAGCCAGACGCAGCCGTCGCCCTCGAGGGGCACCGTGACGGTGACGGGGTCGGCGGACTCGGTCTCGCCGAACGAGACCCGCGAGGCGATCGTCGGGAACTCCTCGGGCGGCAGCACCGTGAGCGGGAAGGTCATGCGGATGGGCTCGAGTTGGGTGCCCTCGACGGCGTCCGCGCCGGTCCCCCAGGAGCTCGTCGTGATGTCGAGCGAGACCCACAGCTGGCGCGGGCCGGGCGCGAGGTCGGCGAGTGTGATCGGCAGCGGCGCGGTCATGTCGTCGCGGACGAGGTCGGTGGCCAGCGGTTGCGGGTCGCCCGGGCCGAGCAGGGCGACGCTCAGGAACGTCTGCTCGGAGAGCGTGGCGGGGTCGATGGCGTTGCCCTCGCCGTCCACCAGCCCGAGCTGCAGCTCCGCGGGCCCGGCGCCCGAGCGGAGCGTGACGTCGCGGTTCACCCAGGTGGGGGCGATGTCGCCGTAGAGGCGCAGGGTGGACTGGGCGGGGTCGGCGGTGGCGCTCGGGGCGACGAAGACGAGCCCCCAGGGGCCCACCCATTCCTCGCTCTGGCCGTCGCGGGTGAGTTCGATGGACAGGGTGCGTTCGCTCAGCCACTGCCATTCCAGCTCGGCGCCGGGCAGTGTGGCCGAGGTGCCGTCGCGGGTGAGCTCGGCGATCTCGCCGTCGCGGGTGCGCACGAGGATGCGGGTGCCCTCGACGGGTGCCTGGGCCAGGCCCTGCACCTTGCCGATCGAGCCGTCGAGGACGAACGTGCGGGTGCCCTCGGCGCACTCCGTATCGACGCAGACGGCTGTCTCCTCGACGTCGCCGCCCTCGTGCAGCACCTGGTCGAAGGCGAGGAGGAGCTCGTCGACGTCGGTGGCCATGTGGAACTCGCCCGGCGGGGGTTCGGTGATGTCGCCGCAGCCCTCGCCGGTGGCGAAGCCGCGCATGAGGTCGAAGGTGGCGGGGTCGAGATCGACCGCGAGCCCGATGCCGAGCGTGACGATGTCCATCGAGCGGAGCTGGTCCGCGGACCCGCCGGGGCGGCAGAGGTCCTGGGCGCCGGCGTCGCGCGCCGCGGCGGCCTCCTCCGGGGTCCGCATCTGGTTGTCCGGCGCGTACGGCTTCAGCCCGCCCCAGTCCTCGATGCGCTGGTCGTTGATGCGGCGCGTGACGACGTATTCGCCGTCGGAGAACCAGATCATGAGGGCGCAGTCCTGGCCCTCGCCGGTGGAGACGCGGCCGGCGAGCTCCTGGCGGGCGCCGTCGACGGCGTTCCAGTAGTCGGTCTCCTGGCCGTCGCTGCGGTCGGCGTAGGCGTCGAGGTCGGCGGTGATGGTGCCGACGTTGGACCCGGTCAGCGGGGTCCAGTCGAGCGAGCGTTCGTAGACGTGATCGAAGCCGGCGATGGCGACGTCGGTGTTCGCCTCCGGGAGGGCGTCCATGGAGGCGGCGAGCTGGTTGACCAGGTACTTCGCGGCGGTGACGCGGGCGTTGGAGGGGTCGGTCTCCCGCACGGAGGTGGAGCGGTCGAACAGCATCAGCACGCTGCCCTGGCCGCCGCCGCGCACGCAGGCGCCGAAGCGCTCCAGCGGGGAGTCGCCCACCTCGTCGGCCGCGGCCTGCGGCGCGCTCACCAGCGGCACGAGGACGACGGCCGCGAAGAGCGCCACGAGCAGGGCGCGCAGCCGCCTCACGTCCACACCCCGCGGGCGACGTCGTTGGCGATGAGCCAGGCGCCCGCCGCGACGGCGACGAGCGCGAGGATGATGGCGGCGCGTCGCCCCCAGTCGGCGAAGGCCGAGGGGGTGTACCAGCCGGATTCCTGCCGCTTGGCGTCGGCGGCGGTGAACAGTGCGATCGCGGAGATGGAGAGCACCCCGATGATCCAGGCGACCAGGCCGATGGTGGCGCCGTCGAGGATGAGCGCGACGACGATGCCCGCGACGGCGAGCCCGAGGCTCACCAGCAGCCAGGTCAGCGGGGGCTTGTTGGGTTCGACGAACTCCACCTCGCGCTGGTCCTGGCCGTAGGCAGCACTCTGGGCGTGCGCGTCGAACCGGGGCGGTGGCGACGACCATCCCCCATCTGGTGCGGACCAACTCATGGCGACGACTCTAGCGGAGAGAACCCCCTTTGCCGATGGGGTTTCGCACCCATACGCCCCGGTACGGGCGGAGAAAGTGAACCCTCCGACAATCTCAGGTGCGACGCTGCTGCCAGCGGGGACATAGTTGACCTGTGCGCCCAGTGACGAGCACTCGTTCACAAAGTCCCGTTGCGGCGGGCCCGACGTCAGTAGACGACGAGCGGGATGACGGCGATCGCGGCGAGCGGGACGACGGCCAGCGCCGCGACGAACCACCACTCGTGCTTGCGCAGCTTCCGCGGCAGCCACAGCATCAGCGCGGTGATCGCGAGGCCGCCGACGAGTCCGCCGAGGTGGCCCTGCCAAGAGACGTTGGGCACGAGGAACGTGAACGCGGCGTTGAGGCCGAGCCACACGAGGATGCCCTTGAGGTCAGCCTTGGACTTCAGCGTCATCGCGAGGAAGGCCCCCATCAGGCCGAAGATCGCGCCGGAGGCGCCGACGGTGGAGAAGAACGGCTCCGAGAAGGCCATCACGACGGCGCTGCCGGCGATCGCGGAGAAGAAGTAGATAGCGAGGAACCGCGCCCGGCCGAGCGCGCCCTCGACCTGGTGGCCGAGGATGAGCAGCGCCATCATGTTGAACATGATGTGCCACACCTGGACGTGCGTGAATGCGCTGGTGATCACCTGCCAGACCGCCCCCGTGGCGACGCCGGGCTGCCAGTCGTAGCCATTGACGGCGCACTCGGCCTGGTCGACGAGCACGATCCAGCCGTCGCCCCTCGGGCAGAACCCCTCGGGGGTGAGCGCGAGCACGTCGAGCAGGAAGCTGTCCTGCATGCCGGTGGCCATGATCGCCAGCCAGACGACGACGTTGACGGCGATGATCACCAGCGACGTGCGCTGCTCGGGGCGGAATCGTCGCGTCTTGACCTTGGGTTGCGGGTTGGCCCGCACGCACTCGGGGCAGTGGAAGCCGACGGCCCCCTCCACCATGCAGTCGGGGCAGATCGGGCGGTTGCAGCGCTGGCAGCGAATCCGCGTGCCTCGATCGGGGTGGCGGTAACAGGCCTCGGTATCCATCGAGCCCAAGTATGCCGGAGTTCCCATCGACGTCCTCGCCGGCCGCCGGGCATGTGCAATCTGTGCGTCGACCTCGCCGCGCACGAGGCAGGTGCCTCGCACGAAGACCCGAAACTACGCGGCAGATGCCGCGTGTGCTGGGACGTCGCCGCCTTCGTTGCAGCTCCGACCACGTCGTCCGCGCCGGCCACCGGCCTGCGCCGGGCGAACGGCGAACGGTAGTCATTCCCGAACGCACCGCGGTGCAAGGCGAGCCCGTCACCATCGCGAAGCCGGGAAGCCGCTGGTGAAATTGGTGCGCATCGACGCGCCCAAGGCACCTCCCCGGAGCGGCTTCCTCCGGGGACAGGCGCGTATTCCCGACGACTTCGACACGATGCACGGCGACGAGATCGCAGACCTCTTCGGAGCCCTTCAGTGATGCTGCTGCTGGACACCCACCTGCTCCTGTGGGCTGCCTGTGAACCCGAACGGCTGAGCGGGCATCACGCTCCTGACCGCAGACACAGCCATCGTCCGCTACGGCTCCCCCGTGCGCGGCGTGTGAGACCCCGTCAGCTGACGCCGTCGAGGACTGCACGGGACCCCGAGAGACCGAGGCGGGTGGCGCCGGCGTCGATCATGGCCTGCGCGGCCAGGTAGTCGCGGATGCCGCCGGAGGCCTTGATGCCGAGGCGCCCGCCGACGGTGCGGGCCATCAGCTCGACCGCATGCACGCTCGCCCCGCCCGAGGGGTGGAAGCCCGTCGAGGTCTTGACGAAGTCGGCACCGGCGGCCTCGGCGGCCTCGCAGGCGGCGACGATCTCGTCGTCGGTGAGCGCGGCCGACTCGATGATCACCTTGAGCAGGCCCGTCGTCGCCTCGCGCACGGCGGCGATCTCGGCCTGGACGTCGGCGTTGCGTCCTTCCTTGAGCAGGCCGATGTTGATCACCATGTCCACCTCGTGCGCGCCGTTGGCGGACGCCTGCGACGCCTCCGCCGCCTTGATCGCCGAGGTGTGGTTGCCCGACGGGAAGCCCACCACGGTCGCGACCAGCACGTCGCCGAGGTCATCGCGGATCGGCAGCATCGACGGCGAGACGCACACCGAGTACGCGCCCAGCTCCTTCGCCTCCTCGACGAGAGCCGAGACCTGCGCCGTCGTCGCGTCCGTCTTCAGCAGCGTGTGGTCGATCATGTTCGCCAGTTCTTCACGGGTGATGCTCATGGCGAGAACACTACCGCCGCCGCGCGTCGCAGCAGTAGGCTCGGCGCCATGTTGCTGAGCGACCGAGACATCCTGCAAGGCGTCGACGACGGCACGATCGGCCTGGAGCCCTGGCACCCTGCGATGGTGCAGCCCGCCAGCGTCGACGTGCGGCTCGACAAGTTCTTCCGCGTCTTCGAGAACCACCGTTACCCCAACATCGACCCGGCCGAGGAGCAGTCCGAGCTGACCCGCCTGATCGAGGTAGCGTCCGACGAGCCGTTCATCCTGCACCCCGGCGAGTTCGCGCTGGCCGCGACGCTCGAGGTCGTCTCGCTGGGTTCGACGGTGGCCGCCCGGCTGGAGGGGAAGTCGTCGCTGGGCCGGCTGGGGCTGCTGACGCACTCCACCGCCGGCTTCATCGACCCCGGCTTCTCCGGCCACGTCACGCTCGAGCTGTCCAACATGGCGACGCTGCCCATCAAGCTCTGGCCGGGGATGAAGATCGGCCAGTTCTGCTTCTTCCGGCTCTCCTCCGAGGTGCTGCACCCGTACGGTTCGGAGAAGTACGGGTCGCGCTACCAGAGCCAGCGCGGGCCGACGGCATCGCGCTCGCACCTGAACTTCCACCGCACCGACGTCTGACCCCGGCTGCACGAGCGAAGTGCAAGTAATATCCCCGCGAACGCAGGTGCACCGGCGTCTTGGTCCGGATTGTGCATTCGCGGGGATATTTCTTGCACTTGGTGTTGGTCAACGGCTTTGGAGCCCTGCCGTCGCTCGAGATGGATGACGTCGTCACAGGCGGCGGCCAGCTCCAGATCATGCGTGGCGATCACGACGGTGGTGTCGGCCAGGAGTTCCCCGAGGAGCAGGTCTTGGACCCTGGCTCGATTTTCATCATCCAGCGAGGCCGCTGGTTCGTCGGCGAAGATCACCGCCACGTCGCGATACATCGCCCGAGCGATCGCCACCCGACGCTTTTCACCGCCGCTGAGCTGGATCGCAGGGGACGCAACCCGGTCCTGCAGCATGTCGTGCGACCAGTTCGCGTGGTGCACGATGGCCATCCGACACATGGACATCCCGCAGCTGGGGGGGTGACTGGCGAGGTTGTTCGTGATCGACCGCCAGTGTGATCTTGCGCCCCCGTTCTCGCCAAAACCGCGATCTGGTGGTCGATCACGAACACCTCCTGACTGCCGGCTGTACGCAATCGACCGCCAGAATGCGGTTTCCCCGGTTTCGGGGGCGCAGAATGCTTCTAGCGGTCGATCGCGAACACTTCCCGCCCGGAAGCAGCTCGCCTGGCGGAGGCGAACCGAGCAGGGGAGACTTGTGCGGCAGCATCCCCGCACAACTTGCACCTGCTACGAGAGCTGGGCCGGGCGGCGGAGCACGGTGAACCAGCGGTTGCCGTAGGAGACCTGCTGACCCTCGCGGACCCGCATCTGCACCCCCGACGGCGCAGGCTCGAGCTCGCCGGCGTCGGTCACCAGGGCGGTGCCGTTGGTGGAGCCGCGGTCGACGATGTACACGCCACGCGGGTCGGTGCCGATCTCGACGTGCGTGCGCGAGATCATCCGACCATCACCGCTGGCGGGCACGAGGTGCACCTCCGGGTCCTCCGGGGCGCGTTGCGGGTTCCGGCCGAGCAGCACCGTGATGCTCAACTCCACCTCGCGGCTGTCGTCGAGCCGGACGTACCAGCCTTCGTCGCCGGGCCTGCCGCCGTCGTGGGGCTGCGGCGCGGAGAGCGTGGTGCCGTCGGTGTCGTCGACCTCGCCGAACTCGCGCTGCCGCACCCGCACCGACTTCTGCGACGGCTCCAGCACCGAGCTGGGCGTCGGCATCGGGATCCAACCCGGCGTCGGCGACGACCGGTGCGGCGGGAGCGACGGGCCGTGGCCCGGGACGCCACCCGGCGGCTGCGGCGCCGGGAACTGCGCCGGCGGCGGCTGCGGCGGTGGGCCGGACGGCGGCTGCTGCTTCGCAGGCGCCGGAGGCGGCACGTACGACGGCGCCTGCTGCGGCCGCTGCTGCGACGGCGGCGGCGCCCACGACCCGGAGCCCGAGTTGGCCTCCGGGCTGAACACGTCGGCCAGGTGCGGCGGCAACCCGACGGTGCTCGTCGTGCCCTTCGCCACCCGACCCGGGGACTTCTTCTGCTCGGCGACCGGCTTCGGCTGCACGAGGACCGACTTCACGGCCATGTCGTGCCAGCCCTGGCGTCGCTCGTGGATGATCAGGAACACCACCAGCGCGATGCCGCCCACGCCCGTGGCCATGAGGCCGACGAACACGAGGAAGCGGAGGAACACCCGCCACCAGCCGATCGGCCGGCCGTCGGTGAGCCCGACGAGCTCGAGCCCCGCGGCGCGCGCGCCGAGCCCGGCGCCGCGGGTGGCGTACGCCCACCACTGCACCAGGCCGTAGACGAGGATGAGGACGGCGGCGGAGATCGACGTGACGAGCACCACCACCGGCGTCGCCCAGGTACCCAGCACCCAGCCGGCAACGCCACCGATCACGGCCGCCGGCGCGACGTCGACGAGGTACGCCAGGAAGCGCCGACCCAGCCCGGCAACCTCGTGCCCGCGCGGAATCATGCGACTCATCTACTCGAACCTCCCTCGGTACAGGATATTGCCGCAAACGCACCCAAAGCTACTTCACCTTCCGGAACGACTTGGTGGACAGCGCCGATGCCGCCCAGCGCCAGAACCCCACCGACTTGCGCATCCCCGTCCGCGCCGACGCCGACTCGCGCCAGTACTCCCGCGCGACGCCCTCCGCCGGGTCGCCCGGTGCGAACACCAGCCAGTCGGCCTCCTTCGCCAGTGCGATCGGATCGGACTTCTCGCCCATCCGGGGGAAGTCCTTCACCAGCTGGTCGGCCTGCTCGGACCTCGTCGCCGAGACCGACGGCGAACGCCCCAGCTCGCGTGCCTTGTCCACCAGCTCCAGCCAGGCCCCGGCCACGCGGTTGGCGATCACCGGGTCGCCGCGACGGCGCGCCCGGCGTCGCCACTTCAGGCCGAGGATCAGCGCAATCGGCACGACGATCGTCAGCAGCGGGATGCCCGTGATGAGCACGACGGCGCCCACCTGCGCCCAGTTGATCGTCGTCTCCTGCGCGGGCGGCTCGCCGCGGTCGATGGGCAGCTGCTCGTCGGGCGGCGGCAGGTCCGGCTTCAGCGGGGGCGGCGGCGGGTTCTCGATGTAGGGGTGCGGCAGGGGCGGCTCGGGCGGGTCGACGTCGTCGGCCGTGCGATCCTCGGGCGGGGTCGGGTCGAACCGCACCCAGCCGTGCTCCGCGAACTGCAGCTCCGGCCATGCGCCGACGTCGTCGCCCGTCACCACCGGCGAGGCGCCCATCTCGTAGCCGTAGACGACCCGCGACGGGATGCCCAGCTCTCGGGCCATCAGCGCCATCGCGACCGCGTACTGCTCGTGGTCGCCGATCATGAGTTCCGCGTCGGTGAGCAGGGCCGCGAGGCGGTGCTGCGAGTGCCCCGGCACCGACGTCACCTCGTCGGCCTGCCCGTGGCTGAAGAAGCCCTGGCGCAGGTTCGTCTCCAACGCCAACGCCTGCGCGCCCGCGGTGCGGATTCCCTCGGCCCACCGTTGCGCGTAGAGCCGGATCTGCTCCGGCGCGTCTGTGACGCGCGGCTGCCGCACGGTGCCGGCGGTCGCCTCGCGGAGTTCGCCGTCGGGCGGCCGCTCCTCGACGAGCGCCTCCAGCGAGTAGAAGTCGCCCTCCGTGAGCCCCGCCAGCCCGACGCCGGTGCCGGAGGCGTGGTTGTAGTAGAAGTTCTCCCCCAGCTCGATCGCCCGGTCCCCCTCGAACTGCACCGCCGTGGTGCGCCCGATCGTCGGCACCCACACGCCCTCGTAGCCGTGCACGGCGACGGTGATGTGCACCGCCTCGCCGGGGCCGTCGTCGTCGATCCACTGCCCGACGCGCCGGAAGGTGGTCTCCTCCACGGCCTCGTCGTCGAGCGTGGCCACCCGGTAGGCGATGCCGTCGTAGGCGTCGAGGGTGGCGACGCGGATGATGTCGCCGGGGGCCGCGCCGCGCACCTCGAAGAGCGTGTCGAGGCGGTGCTTCGAGATGTTGGCCCGGAACGCCTGCAGTGGCGAGCGGTGCTCGCGCAGGTCGATCGGGATCTCCACCTGCGTGCGCAGGGTGTGCCGCTGCGCCGAATCGGCGAGCAGCGGGGTGAGCGTGACGCCCACCAGCCCCGCGATGCCGATCATCGCCACGCCCGCCATGAACCGGAGCGGCCGCTGCTTCGCCGGGGTGCTCGACAGCCGGTCGCGCAGCACGCTGCGGCGCGCGGTCGTCCAGACCAGCACCACCGCGAAGAACGCCAGCCCCACCCACAGCGGCCACAGCGCCACCGTCGACCCGAACAGCGCCCCGACGACGAAGCCGAGCGCCGGCGGCACCCAGGCCGTCGTGGGCCGGTTGGAGCGCAGCCCGATCGCGAACCCGACCAGCCCGATCAGGAACCCGACGAGCCCGGGCACGGCGAGCAGGTTGAACGTCTCGCCGATGGGCGGGTCGAGGGTGAGCATGTCGCGCCACGCGGTCACGGGGGCCGTGAGCAACCCGAGCAGGACCCGCGGCGTCGGGATGACGGAGGCGATCGACGAACTCGGCATCGTCAGCAGCCCGCCGAAGAGGAACCACGCCGCGACCGCGGCCAGCACCGTCGGCCCGACGGCCCACTCCCGGATCGCGGCCAGCAGGGAGACCCCCATGCCCACCGCCGCGAAGCCGACGACGGCGACGAACAGGTACCAGGTGCCGTAGACCGGGTAGAACGCCAGCGCCACCAGCGCCGACAGCACCAGGAGCGCGACGGCGTCGATCACCGCCCAGGCGACGGGGCGCGAGGAGGCGCGCCAGGGGCTGGCGGGCGGGGCGGCGCGGCGCGCGACGGGGGCGCTCATTCCATCGCCCTGCGCATCGCGCGCGGCAGCTCGTCGAGCGAGCCCACCTGGGTGACGGTGATGCTGCCCACCTTGCGGCTGCGCAGTTCCTCGCCGGCGGCCACGCGGATGCCGATGTAGCGGGTGTCGACGTCGAAGCGCGCGTTGGCGAGACGCAAGTCCGTCATCGACGACGACGAACCGCTCACCACGAACGCGATTGACGCGCCGGGCTCACGCTGCGTCGCGCTGTTGGAGAGGTCGGCCAGCCCGCCGCGGGCGGTGAGCTCCAGCACGGCCAGCTCGTCCATGGTGCTGGTGGCGGACACGGTCACGAGCCGCTGGTTCGACGTGAGGACGGTCAGCGGCGACTCCCCCAGGTGCGTCTGCATCGCGATGGAGCCGACGATGGAGACCGCGAGCTCGAACTCCTCGTCGTCGATGTAGGAGTTCCGCCCCGTGTCGAGCGCGATCAGCACCCGCGACATCCGGGACTCCTCGAACTGGCGCACCATGAGCTGGCCCGCGCGCGCCGTGGAGCGCCAGTGCACGTGCCGCCGGTCGTCGCCCGCGACGTAGGGCCTCAGCGCGTGGAAGTTCATGTCGGAGGGGGTGATGTTGGGGCTGGCGTGGCCCTCGAGGTCGTGCACGAACCCGGTCTGCCGGCCCGGCAGCCGCACGGTGCGCGGGTGCACGAACACCTCGAGCTCCTCCGTCCACTGCGTCTCGCGGCCCGCGAGCGAGAACGGGTCCCCCTGCACCGACTGCGCGGGGCCGACGACGACGCGCCCGCGCCGGTTCGTCGGGATCCGGAAGCTGAAGCTCTCGTGCGCGCCGGGCAGCAGCATCGGCAGCCAGAAGCTCGCCTGGTCGCGCCCCACCGGCAGGTCGAGCCGGGAGCCCAGGTGGCGCCGGGTGGCGACGTTGCTGACCACGACGTCGCCGCTCGCACGCTCACCCACCACCACGGACCGGTCGGAGACCCGGATGCCGACGCCGAGGTTCGGCTTGCCGATCGTGAACAGCAGCGCGATCCCGACGATCACGACCGCCACGACGCCCACGACGACGAACTCCCGCCACCCCAGCCCCAGGCCGAGGCCGAGCGCGACGACGCCCACCACGAGACAGACCCAGCCCGCATCCCGCAGGCCGACCGCCTTGCTGACGCGCTCGTAGAGCGCGCGCAGCCGGGCACCCGAGGGCGGATCGACGGCCTCGGGTACCTCCCATCTCCTGGCGGCGGTGGTCATCAGCTCTCCGCACGCTCCGTCGGCGGCGGCACCTGGCCGATCACCTTGGCCATGACGTCGACCGCCTGCAGGCCACTGAACTCGGCCTCCGGGTCGAGGATCAGGCGGTGCGCGAGGCACGGGATGGCGAGGATCTTCACGTCATCGGGCGTGACGAAGTGGCGCCCGACGGCGGCCGCCCACACCCGCGAGGCCCGCACCAGCGCGAGCGCGCCGCGCACGGACACGCCGAGCCGCACGTCGTCGGCGCTCCGGGTGGCCTCCACGAGCCGGGCGATGTAGTCGAACACGGAGGCCTCGATGTGCACGGACCCGGCCAGCTGGGCCATCTCCGCCACCTGCTGGCCGGAGATCACGGCGGGCAGCGCCGTCGACCGCGGCCGCGAGCCGCCGGTGACGAGGATGCGCATCGTCGCCTCGTGGTCGGGGTAGCCCAGCGTGGTCTTCATCAGGAAGCGGTCCAGCTGCGCCTCCGGCAGCCGGTAGGTGCCTGCCTGCTCGATCGGGTTCTGCGTCGCGATCACCATGAACGGGTTGCCGACGGAGTAGGACTGCCCGTCGACGGTGACCCTCGACTCCTCCATCACCTCCAGCAGCGCCGACTGCGTCTTCGGGGAGGCGCGGTTGATCTCGTCGGCCAGCA